>JANOCH010000522.1:0-4000 GCA_031412015.1 Chitinophagaceae bacterium | reverse complement strand
TAGTTATGGCCCAAAACTCTGGGATCCCTGTTGTGAATAGTTTTTAAGTGATGGACACGCGGAATTAAACAAGATAGAATGGGATTCAATTTTCAGATTACTTAATTTACAGGATAATCACAATATATGTCAGAAGGCAACAAGGTTTACCGGGTAAAAGCAAACGATTTTTTATTCTCCTTTACGCATGCTGAGATCGTTGCCGCTGACCTGCTTCAACTATCTCCAACTGAATTCAATCTTATAAAGGATCATCAAAGTGTCAATGCCAAATTGGTCAACGCCAATTCTTCTGGCAAAATGCAGGTAATGGAATTAGAAGGTGAAACCTTTGCCATTGAAATAAAGGATGAGCTGGACCAGGAACTGGAGCAAATGGGTTTTGGTTTGGCTGCCAACAAACAGATCAAAGAAATCAAAGCTCCTATGCCCGGGTTGGTATTGGAAATAGCGGTAACAGATGGGCAGGAAGTAAATGAAGGTGACAAAATCCTAATACTCGGGGCCATGAAAATGGAGAACAGCATCCTGATTCAGGCTTCTGCCATCATAAAAAAAGTAACAGTTGTTTCAGGGCAGGCTGTCGAAAAGGGACAGGTATTGGTAGAATTAGAATAATAAGTTGTTTCAAAAACATCGATCGGTAAATGTTCCATGACTTCCCGATAGTTATCGGGATCATGATTAATAATCAAAAATGCAAAAGATACTGGTTGCCAACCGCGGGGAGATAGCTTTACGAATAATGCGGACCATACGGAAGATGGGTATCAAAACGGTGGCTGTATTTTCTGAAGCTGACAGAAGCTCGCCACATGTAGTATTTGCCGATGAGGCGGTTTGTCTCGGCCCTGCTCCATCCAATCAATCTTATTTAAATGCTGATCAAATAATTGCATTTGCAAAGGAACTGGGCGTGGATGGTATTCATCCAGGTTATGGATTCCTGAGTGAGAATGCGGAGTTTGCAAAAAAAGTAGAAGAAGCAGGTATCGTTTTTATTGGACCCGGGCCTGATGCCATGCGGGTGATGGGTTCGAAGCTGGCCGCTAAAGAATGCGTGAAGAAATTTAATATTCCCATGGTTCCAGGGATTGATGAAGCAATTGAAGATATAAAGATAGCGAAATCGATTGCGGGCAAAATCGGTTACCCGGTTTTGATAAAAGCTTCCGCAGGTGGCGGTGGAAAGGGAATGCGGGTAGTAGAAAAGGAAACAGACCTTGAAGAACAATTGCAAAGAGCGATCAGCGAAGCGACTTCTTCTTTCGGAGACGGCTCCGTATTTATAGAAAAATATGTCAGTTCTCCCCGTCATATCGAGATACAGGTATTGGCAGACAATTATGGAAACACCGTTCATTTGTTCGAAAGAGAATGTAGTATTCAGCGTCGTCACCAGAAGGTGGTAGAGGAATCACCTTCTTCAGTTCTAACGCCGGAACTGAGAAAGAAAATGGGTGAAGCGGCTGTGATGGTAGCCAAATCCTGCAACTATACCAGCACCGGTACAGTAGAGTTTTTACTGGATGATCAATTGAATTTTTATTTCCTGGAAATGAATACGCGTTTGCAGGTAGAGCACCCGGTCACTGAAATGATAACGGGTATTGACCTGGTGGAGGAGCAGATAAAAATTGCGAGAGGAGAAAAATTGGGATTTACCCAGGATGATCTTTCCATCAACGGGCATTCGCTTGAATTAAGAGTGTATGCTGAAGATCCATTGAATGATTTTTTACCTTCTATCGGTATACTTTCGAAATATACAAAACCAACAGGTGATGGTATAAGAGTCGATGATGGTTATGAAGAAGGCATGACCATTCCTATTTACTATGATCCGATGATCGCCAAATTGGTGACGCATGGTAAAGACAGAATGGATGCGATCCAAAAAATGAAGGCAGCAATTAAAAACTATAAAATTGAAGGGGTGAGTACAACGCTGCCGTTTGGTACATTTGTTTTTGAACATGATGCTTTCCTTTCCGGTAAATTCGATACGCATTTTGTTAAGCAATATTATACCGCCGAAAAATTAGTAGACAAGCAAAGGAGTAATGCGGAACTGGCAGCTATCGTTGCATTGAAATATTGGTTGAAGAAGCAAAAAGAGATCAAGCCTGTTGAATCCGTTTCTACCAATTGGAAAAACCGGTTGATGGAGAAATAAAAGCACTGATGATTTGGATTAGTAAAGATTTCACCGAGTTACAGGCCAAATGATAAAACCTTCTATCCGGAAAATGGAAACCGGGCAAGTTTAATTTAATTCAAGATGAAAAAATCAAAGGCAGAAATATTAAAGGAAAAGATCGAAGAAGGAAAACTGGGTGGTGGCGCCGACAGGATCGTTACGCAACACAAGAAAGGCAAGCTGACGGCCAGGGAACGTATCAGTTTGCTGATGGACCCCGGCTCTTTTGAAGAGATCGGAGCATTGGTCCTTCATCGCACCAAAGATTTTGGGATGGAAGATCAGCAGTTCTATGGTGATGGTGTAGTTACCGGTTACGGTACCATCAATGGCCGACTCGCTTATGTATTTGCGCAGGACTTTACGGTATTTGGCGGCGCTTTATCGGAAACACATGCGGAAAAAATTTGTAAGGTCATGGACCTTGCCATGAAGACAGGTGCACCCATGATCGGGTTGAATGATTCCGGCGGGGCGAGGATTCAGGAAGGAGTAAGATCATTAGGCGGCTATGCGGATATTTTTTACCGGAATGTGCTATCATCGGGTGTCATCCCGCAGATATCGGCCATCATGGGACCTTGTGCCGGGGGCGCTGTATATTCTCCGGCAATGACGGATTTCACCCTGATGGTAGAAAACACAAGCTATATGTTTGTAACCGGCCCTAATGTAGTAAAGACCGTAACCAATGAAGAAGTAAGTTCGGAAGAGTTGGGCGGGGCTTCAACCCACTCCACTAAATCAGGAGTTACGCATCTGACGGCGGCCAATGATATGGAATGTATTCTGCAGGTAAAAAAATTATTGAGCTATATGCCGCAGAATTGCGAGGACATCACGCCCAAAATTCCTTACAGCTTTGGCGACGAAACAAGAACTGCTTTAGAAAAAATTATTCCGGAAAGCACTAACCAGCCTTACGATATGCGATTAGTGGTGGAAGGAATTTGTGACAATGAATCCTTCTTTGAAATTCACAAGGAATATGCGACCAATATTGTAGTTGGTTTTGCAAGGCTGGCCGGAAGAAGCATTGGGATCGTTGCCAATCAGCCGATGAGCCTGGCAGGCGTATTGGATATTGATAGTTCAAAGAAGGCAGCCAGGTTTACCCGTTTTTGCGATTGCTTTAATATTCCCCTATTGGTGTTGGTGGACGTTCCGGGTTTTTTACCGGGTACCGACCAGGAATGGCATGGCATTATTACCAATGGCGCTAAACTTTTATATGCATTAAGTGAGGCAACAGTGCCCCGTGTTACCGTTATTACAAGAAAAGCTTATGGCGGCGCCTACGATGTAATGAATTCAAAACACATCGGAGCTGATATGAATTTTGCATGGCCCACGGCGGAAATAGCGGTGATGGGCGCCAAAGGCGCCAGTGAAATTATTTTCAAAAAGGAGATCGCTGAAGCTGCGGACCCGGCTAAAAAACTGTTAGAAAAAGAAGCGGAATATGCGGAGAAATTCGCGACACCTTATCTTGCGGCAGAAAGAGGTTTTATAGATGAGGTCATTGAACCATGCGAAACACGTTCAAAGCTGATCAAAGCTTTTGCGATGCTGGAGAATAAAGTGGCTAAATTGCCCAGGAAAAAACATGGGAATATCCCATTGTAAATTAAAATGAGATAGTGGCTGGCAACAAAGGCTTTCAAATCTTTCCCTGTTACTGGTCAGCGTGGCGGTGACTGGAAAAATGTTCAGACTATTTTCCGTACTTCTTTGATTTGTTTTTCACTTCCCATAACTATTAGCCGTTCATCAGGATTGATGCAATATCCAGGCGAAGGA
>JANOCH010000521.1:0-2064 GCA_031412015.1 Chitinophagaceae bacterium | reverse complement strand
ACACCAAATTCAATCCCCCTCAACTATACCAGCAAAGGCTGTATTAAAGCAGCTGATTTTGATAACGATGGTGACCTTGATCTATTTGTTGGAGGGAGGGTACTGCCTGGCAAGTATCCATATCCTGTAAGTTCTTTTATTTATCGTAATGATTCAAAAAACGGGATAATAGAATTTACAGATATTACCAAGGAAGCTGCTGGCCTTCTTATGAAAATAGGAATGGTATGTGATGCAATTTGGACTGACTTTGACAACGATAATTTTACAGATTTGATAGTTGTCGGAGAATGGATGCCAGTGACTTTTTTGAAAAACAATCAGGGAAGATTTGAGAATGTAACCACTCAATCGGAAATTAGCCAGTATACGGGTTGGTGGAATAGCATCACGGCAGGTGACTTCGATAATGATGGTGATATCGATTATATCGTTGGTAATTTTGGTGAAAATAGCTTTTATCGGCCCACGGTTGAACACCCCGTAAGCATATATGCCAAAGATTTTGACAAAAATAAAACGTATGACGCAATAACTACTGTCTTTTTAAAAAATAAAAATGGCAAATATGACGAGTTTACCGCTCACAACCGTGATGATATAGTTGAACAATTGCCGTCATTAAAAAAGAAATTTTTGAAATATACAGAATTTGCGAATGCCGATATTGATAAACTCTTTAGCGATGGCCAATTGAACGATGCTCTTCTTTTAAAAGCAAATTATTTTAAGTCGGGTTTTATAAAAAATAATGGAAATGGAAAGTTTGAAATACAAGCATTACCGAACATGGCACAACTTTCACCTGTTTATGGAATGGTGGTGGAAGATATAAATGAAGACGGGAATCTTGATATCACTCTCGCAGGTAATGACTATGGAATCGAAGTGGGTACCGGAAGATGTGATGCATTTTACGGACTTGTTTTATTAGGGGACGGAAATGGGAATTTTGACCCGCAAAGCATTTTGCAAAGTGGGTTTTTTCTTTCCGGAGATGCCAAAGCCCTTATAAAAATCAAAGGAACAAATAATTCAACCTTAATAATTGCCTCCCAGAACAGAGGGCCATTAAAAGTTTTCAGGAATGAGAGTGCTTCGGAAAAGTTGTTAAGTTATAACCCAAACGACAGATATGCGCTGGTCACGCTAGCTACTGGAAAGGTAAGAAAAGAAGAAGTTTATTATGGAAGTTCATTTCTGTCTCAATCATCAAATTTACTTTCTTTTAATGCCTATATTCGAAAAATTGAATTGCATAACAACAAGGGTGAGAAGAGAAAAATTGAGTAAGACAATCTAGAATCTATTTACGTGACAAGCTATTTCAGGACGAGACAGGCAGTCTTAGGGGCACATTTTAATATCACATTTGATTTTAGCGGCGTTGGTCCTTCATCTTTCCACCTGGTTTACTATAAGCTTATTTTTGCAAAGGATACAATTGATCAAAAAAGCACAAGAAATTTTTATGGAAAATAAAATATTGGGCATACATCATATAACGGCTATTGCGGGCGAAGCCCAGCGCAACTACGATTTTTATACGAAAGTATTAGGTTTAAGACTGGTGAAGAAAACCGTCAACTTTGATGACCCCGGTACCTATCACTTTTATTATGGAAATGAAAATGGAACCCCTGGTACCATCCTGACCTTCTTTCCCTGGATGCATGTAAAACGGGGAACAACGGGAACTGGTATGGCAACAGAAATTGGGTATTCAGTTCCTGCAGCCAGTCTTGACTTTTGGGCCAGCCGTTTTAAAGAAAATAATGTGAAGCATGATCAGCCTGTCGAGCGGTTCAGTGAGATAATGCTTCCTTTCCAGGATCCTGATGGATTAAAGTTGAATCTCATCGTTGCGGGTAAAGAAGATACAAGACACGCATGGGAAACCAATGAAGTAAAATCGGATGCGGCGACTAAGGGGTTTCATAGTATCACGCTGACAGTAAGAGATGTAAATCCTACTGGAAAAGTGCTTACCGATATATTCGGCTATAAGATATTGAGGCAGGAAGGAAATTTTTATCGATTTGTTACAGATGCGATAGAGAATGC
>JANOCH010000520.1:0-2853 GCA_031412015.1 Chitinophagaceae bacterium | reverse complement strand
CTTTAAGAAGAGATGGAGCTTCAGTATTTGGAGAAAATGACAGGTATGGAATTTTTCCTGCTGTTTCAGCAGGCTGGCGAATTACCGAAGAAAGTTTTATGAAAGGTATTTCCTGGTTAAATGAATTAAAGATCCGCGGGGGCTGGGGTAAAATGGGTAACTCACGTATCAGTCCTAATAACCAGGCTAATACTGCTGGTTCGGGAGCGACACTCGGTTATGACATAAGCGGTAGCAACACAAGTACTTTATCTGGCCTTGCACTTACCGGTCTTGGTAACCCCAATGCAAAATGGGAAGAAAATACTACCATTAATATTGGTTTTGACGGAACGCTTATAAAAAACAAATTGGATATCATTTTCGACTGGTATACCCGTAAAACAAAAGATTTACTTTTCCGTGATAACTTACCGGCGACGGTTGGTAGTGCAACACGTCCCTTTGTAAACATTGGTTCCATGGAAAACAGTGGAATTGATTTGATGATCACCTACAAAGGAAGGGCACGCAAATTCCGTTATGAAGCTGATTTTATTTTTACAAAATATAAAAATGAGATCACCAAGGTATCGGATGGTACAGATTTCTTTGATGTTGGTTTTACCAACAGGATTGGCGGTGGTGTTGTTCGTAATGTTAAAGGTCAACCCGTATCTGCTTTCTTTGGGTACCAGGTAATAGGTCTTTTTAAAGACGCTGCTGATGTAACAGGATCTGCTACACAGGGTGGTGCTGGTCCGGGCAGGTTCAAATATGCCGATATTAGTGGCCCTGCAGGTAAGCCTGATGGATTAATAAATGACCTTGACAGAACATATATCGGGAACCCAAACCCTGATTTTACCTATGGGTTTAACACAAGGTTGATGTATGGTAATTTTGATTTGGAAGCATTATTCTATGGTGTCGCTGGTGGTGAAGTATTGAACTTTACAAAATGGTTTCTTGATTTTTATCCTTCATTTGCCGGTATTGGCAAATCATCAAGGGTATTGAATGCATGGACCCCGACAAACACCAATACTGATATACCAAAATTTGAAAACGTATCCAACTTTAGTACCAATGGTGTATTGAATTCATATTATATCGAAAAAGGAAGCTATTTCAGAATGAGAAGCCTGAAGATCGGATATACATTACCAACGGCTACTTTAAGAAATATTGGTCTTGATAAATTGAGGTTCTTCCTGCAAGGCACCAATTTGTTTACCATTACCAAATACACCGGTAATGATCCGGCTGTAAGCGGTGTTGATACAAATTTTGGTGTTGATGTTGGCAATTACCCTGTAAACAGACAAATACTATTCGGTCTTAGTGTCGGTTTGTAATAGATTTTATATGTATTATTAGTAAAAGATAAAAAACACAATCATGATAAATAAGAAATTCAGAAGCTTACTACTCGTTTTTACACTCGTTTTAGTTGTGGTGGTAGTTGCTTGCGGAAAAAAATTCCTGAACCAGGATACCACGGGGCTTTTAACCGAAGAGCAGGCTCAGAGCAAAAAAGGGGCACAGCAATTTTTAATTGGCTCTTATGCGGCTTTAAAAGGCAGTGGCTGGGAAGGTGGCGGTTCAAACTGGGTATATGGCAGTATTGTAGGTGGTGAAGCCAATAAAGGTTCTGATGCGGGAGATCAGGCCAATATAGTACCTATACAACAGTATGCAGCTTTGCCCACTAACAATTATTTCAATATTAAATGGAGTGCATTGTATGAGGGGATAGCCCGGACTAACAGTACAATACGTATTGCTACTAATCTTACAACAGCGGATATTGCTGATGCTGACAAAAATCAGATTTTAGCAGAATCGAGATTTTTAAGAGGCTTCTATCATTTTGAAGCAAAGAAAATGTGGAACAAGATACCTTATGTTGACGAAACAGTTAATGCTACGAATTCAAAAGTGCCAAATACCGACGATACATGGCCAATGATCATGGCAGATCTTGAATTTGCCAGGACTAACTTGGCTGTAAAACCAGACGCTATCGGAAGAGTTAACAAATGGGCGGCGCAAGTTATGTATGCAAAAGCTTTAATGTTCCAGGGTAAATATGCGGAAGCCAGAACTATTCTGACCGACGTAATTACCAATGGCAGAACTTCTGGTGATATAAAATATGCGTTGGCTCCTGCTTTTAATGATCTGTTCAATGCGGATAGAGAAAATGATCCACTGGTAAGAGCTGAAACTGTTTTCGCCTATGAAGCTTCCGTAAACGACGGTTCTGGCGGTAACAATGCCAACTATGACCAGGTTCTAAATTTTCCATATAATGGAGGCCCCGGGGGCTGTTGCGGATTTTTCCAGCCATCTTTTGAGTTTGTCAACTCTTTTAGAACAAATGCTGTTGGTTTGCCATTATTGGATGGTTCTTATAACACAGGTGCTAACCAGGTAAAAACTGACCAGGGTCTAGAATCTACTGATGCCTTTACGCCTGATGCTGGTAACCTTGATCCTAGATTGGACTGGACAGTTGGTCGCCGAGGTATACCTTATTTAGATTGGGGAAATCATCCCGGTAAAGCATGGATCAGGGATCAGGGTAATGGTGGTCCTTTTGCTCCGAAAAAGAATGCATATTATAAAACCCAGGCTGGTAAATTAACCGACGGCACAAGCTGGGCTAGTGGTTTAACGGCAATCAATTATAAAATAGTGCGTTTTGCGGATGTTTTGTTGATGGCGGCTGAGTGTGAAATTGATGGTGGCGGAACGTTGGAAAAAGCACGGGAGTATGTAAACCTCGTTCGTACCAGAGCGGCTAAACCAGGTACAGAAGTTCCAGGCGCTGCTGCTACTTATGTGATCGGTATTTACACTACATCTGTT
>JANOCH010000519.1:0-7229 GCA_031412015.1 Chitinophagaceae bacterium | reverse complement strand
CCTAAATCCATCAACCCTGACGCACCAAAATTCCTTCCGCAGGTACGGGATGTTTTATTGAACGAGGAAGACTATGAAAAGGCTGAACCGCTGGTTAAAAAGATCCAGGGTTTGTACACGGAGTCATACATGCCGTTAGGTGATCTTCTTATCAAGCAGAAATTTAAAGACACTATCGCATCTGCTTATTATCGTGATCTGAATTTGAAAAATGCGGTTAGTACGACAAGGTTTACTATCGAAGGCACCGAATACAGCAGGCAGGTATTCTCGTCTGCACCTGACCAGGTAATTGTGATACGATTAAGCGCCAATAAACCCGGCCAATTGAATCTTACGGTAAGCACTAAAAGTTTGCTGCACTACCAGCTTTCTGTAAAGGGGAAAAATGAACTCATCATGAATGGCCGTGCTCCCTCCCATGCTGATCCGAGCTACTTTAATAAAAACAAGATACCTGTTCTTTGGAACGATACCACGGGCAATAATTGTAGCGGTATGCGATACGAATTGATTGTAAAAGCGCTGAATAAAGATGGCACTATCTTGGCCGATACCTCAGGCCTGCAGATCAGTAATGCTACAGAAGTGTTTTTGTTTTTATCAGCCGCTACCAGTTTTAATGGTTTTGATAAATGCCCTGATAAAGAAGGAAAAGATGAAGATAAAATTGCAAGAGGCTATCTTAACAATGCTATAAAGAAATCCTATACGGCTTTGTTCAATACACACCTGGGTGATTACAAAAAATTCTATGACCGTGTTTCATTGGAACTAAAGGATACAACAGGCAAAAAGAACGAATTGCCCAGTGATGAACGTTTGCTGGAGTATACGAAAGGCAGCTATGATCCAGGCGTTGAAGCCTTGTATTTTAACTATGGCAGGTACCTGTTGATATCTGCTTCAAGACCCGGAGGAACTGCCGCGAATTTGCAGGGAATATGGAATAAAGAATTGAGGGCACCCTGGAGTTCCAATTTTACCATCAATATTAATACTCAGATGAATTACTGGCCGGCCGAAGTAACGAATTTGCCCGAGATGCACTTACCTCTCTTTGACCTGATCAAATATATTTCGGTGACCGGGGCGGCTACCGCCAAAGAATTTTATAACATGAACGGGTGGGTGGCGCATCACAATTCTGATATATGGGCGGTAAGTAACCCGGTTGGAAACAAAGGTGATGGTGATCCCAAATGGGCCAACTGGCCGCAGGGGGCGAACTGGCTCTGTCAGCATCTTTGGGAACATTACAGTTTTACAAAAGATAAAAAGTTCTTAAAAGAAACAGCTTACCCTTTAATGAAAGGTGCCGCATTGTTTTGTATTGATTGGCTGGTAGAGGATAAAAATGGATTCCTGGTGGTGGTTCCATCTACGTCGCCGGAAAATGATTTTAAATACGGTAATGGAAAAACATCCGGCATTTCAGTTGCCACAACCATGGACATGTCCATTATCTGGGATCTGTTCACCAATATGATCGAAGCTTCAAAGGAACTGGGCATTGATGCGGATTTTCGCGAAATACTGATCGCGAAAAAAGCAAAACTTTATCCGTTGCATATCGGAAAAAAAGGGAACCTGCAGGAATGGAATAAGGATTGGGAAGATGTAGATCCTAATCATCGTCATGTATCACATTTGTTTGGATTGCATCCGGGACGGCAGATAGCGCCGGTTTCTACACCGGAATTTGCGGCGGCGGCAAGGAAGACGTTGGAAATTCGCGGTGACGACGGAACCGGCTGGAGCAAGGCTTGGAAGATAAATTTTTGGGCAAGATTGTTAGATGGAAATCATGCGCATCTTTTATTGAATCAATTGTTGAAATACACCAGTCAGTCAAATACGGTATATTCAACAGGCGGAGGTACCTATCCCAATTTCTTTGATGCGCATCCGCCATTCCAGATCGATGGAAATTTTGGAGGAACAGCGGGCATGGCGGAGATGTTGTTGCAAAGTCATCTTGGCGAAGTGCATTTGTTGCCAGCATTACCTGATATATGGAAAGAAGGCCGGGTAAAAGGGTTGAAAGCGAGAGGCAACTATGAAATTGCTATTAGCTGGAAAAATCATCAGCTAACGACAGCAGTTGTAACAGCAAAAATGGACGGACCCTGTAAGATCAGAACCAGTAACCCTGTATCGATAAAAGAGCTGAATGAAAAATCGGAAAAAGACAAGGATGGCTATGTGCTTTCTTTTACCACTCAGAAAGGAAAGGCCTATCATCTTTCGGCACTTTAAATAAAAAGGATATCTAAAAAAGTGAGTCATTAAATATGCGTATCGTACTTCGCAGTTTTTGGGTTGTGATATTCGTATGGCTGTTTCAACTATTTTCTTCCGCTCAAAACATTGTATCCACTAACAAACGAATTCTTTTTCTTGGAAACAGTATCACATGGGCTGGCATGTATGTCAATTATGTGGAAGCTTATTTAGCCGTACAATATCCCGGCAGGCGATTCGAATTTATTAACGTGGGTCTGTCAAGTGAAACTGTATCAGGCCTGTCGGAGCCGGGTCATGCGGGGGGAAGTTTTCCAAGACCTGATCTACATGAAAGATTAGGACGAGTGCTGGAGCAAACAAAACCCGATCTTGTATTTGCCTGCTATGGAATGAACGATGGTATTTATATGCCCTTCGATACCGGAAGGTTTCAAAAGTTCAGGAACGGTATCAACTGGCTGCATCAGGAGGTGGTGAAAACAGGTGCCAGGTTGATTCATCTTGCACCTCCGGATTATGACGAAGCCAGGGGTAAAAGCAAAGGCTATAGTGATGTATTGGATCGTTATGCCGATTGGTTGCTGAGCAGGAGACGATCATCAAAATGGGAGGTGATCGACATTCATTATCCCATGAAAAAATTCCTTGCTGCACACCGAAATATCGATTCAACTTTCAGGCTTGATGGTTTCGCGTTGGCGGAGGATGGAGTGCATCCCGGCGAGACAGGCCACTGGATCATTGCCCGGGAAATTTTGTTTTACCTCGGATTCAAGGATGTGTGCAAAGCAACTGGTATAGTGGAAAGTTTAATACAAATTCAAAATGCCGGAGAGCTTGTTAAACTGGTTGCCAAACGACAGAATATGATGAGAGATGCATGGCTGACCGCCACTAGACATCTAAGACCCGGTTTGCCGGTGGGCCTGCCGTTGAATGAAGCTCAAACTAAATCGGACGAATTGATGCGGGAGATAGAAGACTTAATTAATAATAAAGGCAATGATTGAAAACTTCGATAAGGAATCATCCGATAACTATCGGATTTAAAAAAAATAGGCCACGGATGAACGGAGTAGGATATTTATCCGTGCATCCGTGGCTGATATTGAGCAGAAAAAGACAACGTTGAGAATTCGAAAAGTCAAATCCGATAGTTATCGGATGATACACTATTAATCCTTCCCGGAGTTAAATAACAGAATCGTTAGTTTAAAGTATAAGGAAGGGGAAGGAATTGAGTGCTAATATTGATTCAGCAGAAAAAATTCTTAGCATAATGCAAGATAAAACATCAAGAAGGTCTTTTTTGCAATTTTCAGGTTTGGCTGCGGTAGCCTCGGTTTTAAACGCGGATAAACTGGTCAGAGATGATGAACTTGCGTCCGGGCCAATTGACGATAAGAAAAATCTTGTCTTTTTATTCCAGGGTGATTCCATTACTGATGGCAACCGTGGACGCAATGCCGATCCTAATCATATCATGGGTCATGGCTATGCTTTTTCGATCGCCAGTAGGGTCGGAGCAGACTTTGCAGAGTGTAAGCATATTTTTTATAATCGCGGTATCAGTGGCAACCGTGTGACCGATCTAAAAGATCGCTGCCAAACGGACACACTTGCTGTAAAGCCTGATGTGTTAAGTGTCTTAATTGGAATTAATGACACATCTATGCTTGTCAACAATCCGAAAGTGGAGAATTCTGCCATTGATCTCTTTGAAACTACTTACCGTGATATACTTAGTCAAAGCAAAAAGCAAAATGCCGATACGTTATTTGTTCTTTGTCTTCCTTTTGTGCATCCTGTTTCAAGAGTAAATGACAATTGGAAAAACTATAGCGGTATGGTGGCAAGTCTGACGGTAAGAACGAAGAAGCTGGCTGCAGAATTCAATGCGGTGGTCGTGGATTTTCCATCTGTATTTGATAAAGCCATAAAAAGAGCTCCCGTCGAATATTGGATCTGGGATGGCATACATCCCACTGTTGCCGGGCATGAGTTAATGGCCCGCGAATGGATAAAACAGGTAAGCTCCCGTCTTAAATTTCTCCAGGTGTATGAGTTTAAATAGGTTGCTGAAAGATTTTCAAGCAATTTGTTGTTAGACTTAACCCTTACATAGTTTCCTGAAATGTAAAGAAAGATAGCGTATCAAAAATCTCTGCCTTTCTCCGAAACCTTAATAGAAAACAGCAAGTAGATGACGTGACCTTATTACCTTATTCAGTTTTCGTCCGGCATCATAAGGTAATAAGGTTGGTGCACTTGGTTGATGTGATTTTCTACTAAGGTTAGTGAGGTGATGCCTTAGATTTAGTCATCACTTTTCCTTATTCAACACACCCTAAGCTGAATGGAGAATTTTCAGTATCATTATTTAGATGATACAATCCGTTGATGAGAAATAAAAGGCCAATTAATCAATATTCTCTTTTGCAAGCGATAACTTTATCGAAAATAAAAAAGAAATGAGTTCGGTTTCGGAAATTCTGAAGCATAAGATCGTAGCTATCATTCGTGGCGCGGAGCCCGGCGATGTATTAGAAATTGCAGAAGCACTTCATAGGGGAGGGGTAAGGTGCCTGGAGATCACACTTAATTCTGTTGATGCGTTGAAGGTCATTGAAAACGTCTCTAAAAAGATGGGTGACCGGATCTTAGTTGGGGCCGGCACCGTGCTCAATGCAAATGAAGCAAGTGATGCTATTGCAGCCGGTGCGAAATTTATTATTTCCCCGGTGATGAGTATAGACACTATTCGCAAAACAAAAGACCTCGGAGCCGTCAGTATTCCCGGGGCGTTTACACCTACCGAAATATTCAATGCTTATTCAGCAGGGGCGGATATCATCAAGGTTTTCCCGGGAACTTCAGGACCGGGTTTTATTAAAGAGGTGTTGGCACCATTTCCCTTTATACCATTAATGCCAACAGGAGGAATAAGCCTGCAAAATCTTCATGAGTTTAAAAGCGCCGGCGCTGTCGCTTTTGGTATCGGGAAATCGTTGGTTGATACCAAACAAAAAATTAGTGACACCTATTTACAGGAAATAGTCCTGCATGCACAGAAGTTTATGCAAGCTGCTAACCAGGCTTAGCCGGTGTTGAGTGAAGACTATTGTAAACATTAGCGATAGATGATTCTAATATTTCTTCATGATCTTTATCAGCCTTCGGGCAATTATATCATATCCCTTATCTGATGGGTGAAGCCCGTCATAAGTAACATCGATTGCATCAACGGGGTAAGGATATTCGTCGGTTTCCGGGTTGAATGGAATGGAGATATAATCGGGATAAGTATAATTTTTATACGTGTTGGCTGTGGGATCTTTCAGTCGCTTGTACTTCACCAGGTGCTTAAGCCCCATGCCTTTTGTATGGTATAGGTCGATCACTTGAAAATGTTCATAGCTGCCGATTTGGTTGATCGCATTGGCGAATTGTTCCAGCGTCTGCCCGTTTTTTTCTTTATAAGAACCAAAGGCATTATTCTTCATATTATTTATATACACGAAATCCGTTCGTTGCATGGGAGTTATCAGGATGATCTTAGCATCCTTGTTGAGGCTGCGGAGCTTATGGATGATAATGCGGAATGAACCGTATACCGTATTGTTGCCTATATTGTTTTCGTAATCACTAAAGTTTCCCAAGGGCCGGCCCTGCCACCAGTCGTTGGTGCCAAGAAAGATAGAATAAACATCCGCTTTTATTAAACCCAGTTTTTCTATCGCATTAGCTATCCCTCCCGAAGTCCAGCCATTATGGCCCTGGTTGACATAATGGATATTCGTTAGTTTCTCTGTTACAAGTGTCAAATACCCTTTAGTGACACGATTGCCGGTCTCATCCTTGTGATCATTTAAATAAGTGATGGAATCACCAATGGCCACCCATTCAATTTCTTTAGGCTTAAAAGATGTGATGATGCAGGCGAGAACAATTAATACAAATAGCTTTTTCACTATAATAATTTTATAAATGAGAACCTGTGAAAGCCGAATTATTCAAATGAACTTTGCTGCACCCCCTGAATGCTCAGCATAAAAATCCGGAGGACATGGTATTTGCAATGATGCAACCCGGAAGAATAGTTCTTACTGATTATCGGCTTAACTGAACTTCAAAATGGAACCACATAGAAACATAGCACACTCCCGATAGCTATCGGGAAGGTCGAAACACATAGAATTCTATGTGAAACTCTATGTTTCTAGGTGCCTATGTGGTTCAAAACAGATGAGGGTTCAGTTAAACCGATAGTCACTTAGTTCTCTAAATAGACTTCAACACTTCTTCCCCCATAGCGTCCGTGCCCAATATCTTACCAGCCGGAGTTTGCGCATCAGCGATATCCCTGGTTCTAAAGCCTTCTTTCAAAACTTTATCAACCGCATTAATAACCGTTTCGGATTCTGCTTTCATACCGAAAGAAATATCCAGTAGTAACGCCGCGGATAAAATAGAAGCCAGGGGATTAGCTACGCCTTTGCCTGTAATATCGTGTGCGGAGCCGTGAATAGGTTCATATACTCCCGTCCCATCACCAATAGAAGCACTGGCCAGCATACCCATCGAACCCGCGATCTGTGAAGCTTCATCAGTAAGAATATCACCAAAAAGATTGGCCGTGACAACCACATCAAAGCGACGGGGATCTTTTATCAATAACATCGCAGTAGCATCGACAAACTGGTGTTCTACTTCAACATCAGGATATTCCAACGCCACTTTTTGAACTACTTCTCTCCAGAGCCTTGATGTTTCGAGTACATTGGCTTTATCAACGGAACACAATTTCTTCTTTCTTGTCCTCGCAGCATCAAACGCTTTGCGGGCAATGCGTTCTACTTCATAGCGGCTGTATTCCGCCATATCATAAGCAGTGTCGCCATTATTCTTACGTCCTTTTTCACCAAAATAAATATCGCCGGTAAGCTCACGGAAAAATAAAATATCAGCCCCCTTTAATTTCT
>JANOCH010000518.1:0-10474 GCA_031412015.1 Chitinophagaceae bacterium | reverse complement strand
AATAAGACCACCTAAATTTCCAAGATTGGTAGCAGTTGGAGTATTTAATAAACTATTCCCAAAATTCAGCCTGATCAACCTACCTGGATTAAAGTTTATTAAAAAACCATAATAATTACCATTATAAAAAGTATAATCCATAAATACTGGCATCTGTAAGAGTCCTCCGATGTTTCCCAGGTTGGTTCCTTCCGGCGTTTTATTAATATCACCGGAACAAAAGTTCCAGTAATGACTGGTAGCACCTACTGTATTATTTGTAATCGTAACTGGTGTATTAATACAAACCGTGTCAGGTATGTCAAAATCCGGTATGATCGGAACGGTACAATCCTTCACAACTACCTGTTTGCAAAAAGACGTTTGCGTAGGCAGTCCCTCGTCAACGGTAAGGTTGATATTATAGACACCCGGAGTACTATACGTTATAGGAGGAGGCGTTTGTAAGGCAGAGTTAGGAATACTGCTATTCGTACAACCCTCGAAACGAATGCGTGTAAGTGTGTTATTATTTACATTGGTTACGAAGCTATACAGATCATTTCCTGCTCTGAACAACCTGGAAATAGAATGAGGAAAATTCATATTACCAGTATTGCCTAAACTAACCCCGGTTGGTGTAGCAGTAATATTGTTGTTAAAATTAAGTTTTACGAGGTCATTATACCCGTCTCCATTTACAGCTAGTCCTGTGATCTGATCACAGGCTTTCATGATATAAATATCCCGTGTCTTATGCAAAACATTTCCCGGGTTTCCCAAATTAACAGCAGTAGGTACATTCAATAAAGAATTGCCAAAATTTAGTCGCACCAAAAAAGAATTCACTACATCGTTGGTGATAAATACATACCAGTTGCCATTGTCCTTTACCGCGTTGATACCGGTAGGGTAATTAAGACCACCAAGATTTCCCAAATTAACTCCCGTAGGAACATTTGTAAAGCTGTTGGAGAAATTAAATCTTGTTATCGTATTATTCTGGGCATTGACGGTAAATCCGTACCATCCACCGTTTTCCTGGAAAAGATGAAGATCCACAGGGTAAGCAAGATTTCCGATATTACCCCAATTGGTTCCAA
The DNA here is from genome assembly GCA_031412015.1 of Chitinophagaceae bacterium. Lineage (GTDB taxonomy): Bacteria > Bacteroidota > Bacteroidia > Chitinophagales > Chitinophagaceae > Terrimonas_B. The sequence goes on along the minus strand of JANOCH010000518.1, from coordinate 9,392 downwards.
CAGGAGCCGGGTTTGTAATATTAACCCCAAAATCAATTTTTATTATTCTAGAGGGAATACCCCCATTTACCACATCACCGCCTACCATAATAGCATACCATCTTCCCTCATTTTTTACTACTTGTATTCCTTCAATAGTATTGGGGATCACTCCTCCGATGTTACCAAGATTGACTACTACCGGTGCATTTAATAAAGAATTACCGAAATCCATTCTTACCAATCCTCCGGGCCAATTATTTGATACGAACACATGATAATTTCCATTATCATTAACTACATCAGAAAAAACAGGCAGCGATAAACTTCCTCCAGGATTTCCTAAATTAACTGCCGTAGGAATTTTATTGGCATCGGCCGCGCAAAAACTCCAATACTGAGTTGTAGCATTCAACGAAATATTAGAAATATTCACGGGAGTATTGACGCAAACCGTATCTGGCGCCGTAAAGCTCGCTATAACATCAGGAACGGTATTGCAGGAAGATGGTACAAATGCACAGTCAGGATTTGGTTTACCAATTGCAGCATTTCCGACTAAAGTTCCATTAAAGGCCGCATTTCCCTGCTTATTACGAAGGTCATTAAAACTATAATACGCTCTTAGACCAGGTTGGGTTGTGGGATTTGGCAACGACTGGTTCATATACGTCGCTATCTGTCCCTGCGTTCGTGCCACATTCCATATCCTCACTTCATTCGTATAACCCAGAAATTGATTATTGAAAGGATTATCGTTGCGGGCGATCTGGCCGATTGTTGTAAGCAGGTTATTATTTACAATATTTCCTGTACAAGCCACCTGGCTCATTAAAAATCCATTACGGTAAAACTTCAATGTCGCGCCATCATAGACCATGGCAACATGATAGGTTTTACCCAGCTCGGGCACACAGGTTTGAAATATTGCTGTATAACCGCTTACACTGGTAGTAATTTCACAACCATTCGGAAGCAACGCATAGTTTGCATTGAATTGATCGGTATGCTTCGATACAAGATGCCCATAATAAATGCCATTATTCAAAGGTGCACTCCTGTTAAACATGGCTTCAACGGTTAACTGGTTTCCTGTTACATCCACATCACCGATCGTTACTTTAGAACCCTGGGTGGGAATACTAAGTGATTCATCGCAGGGTGAGGGAGCAGCACAAGTGTCAGCAACAAATACACATTCCGGATTTGTCCGGTTAATAGAAGCAGCTCCAACCAGTGTTCCATTCCAGGCGGGGTTACCTTGTTTGTTCAATAAGTTGTCAAATGTATAGTAAGCCAGCAACCCTGCCTGGGCAGGAGGATTGACCAATGAGATGTTCATGTTGCCCCTGATCTGCGCCTGGCTTCGGGCTACGTTCCATATACGAACTTCATTAATAAACCCAATAAAATTTTCCGCCTGGAGCAATGTCGATATAAAACCGATCCCGGTTGGTAAATTACTTTGAATCATGTTACCTGTGGCGGGTGTTTCACCCAACAGGTAACCGTTGCGATAATATTTTAAGGACACCCCGTTATATACCATCGCCACATGGTAGGTTTTGTTCATCTCCAGGTCACATGCATCCGGTGTATAGAAATATCCATTCGTAGTGGATAATTCCGCATGAGCTGATCGTAAAAGATAATTGACATTCCCTGGTCCGGTATGTTTTGAAACTACATCCAGACCTGCTATAACTCCACCCGGTGGTATTCCTTTTATATTTATCAACGCTTCCACTGTTAACTGGTTTCCGGCAACATCCAAATCACCAACATTCACCCATGATGGTTGTGAGGGAGTATTTAACCAATTAGAACAGGATGGAGAAAGAACGACACCACAAGAGTCCGGAGCGAATGCACAATTAGTATTCGTCTGGTTAATTTGCGCCTGTCCATTCAATGTCCCATTGAAGGCAACATTGCCTTGTTTATTCAACAAATTATTAAAAGAATAATAGCCTACCAGCCCGGTTTGAACTGGTGCCGGCAAGGCAATATGCATGAAGGCTCTTAATTCCGCCTGTGTACGGGCTGTATTCCAAATACGGACCTCATTTATATATCCCAAATGCTGCATATTCAATGGGTGTGCCGGCCCCGCCAGTTGTCCGATCGTAGTAAGCAGATTATTATTTACCAGGTTTCCGGTACATGGTGTTTCCGTTAATAAATACCCATCCCTGTAAAATTTAAGTGTTGCTCCATCATATACCATAGCAACATGGTATGTTTTGTTTAAAGTTGGTAAACATACTTGTGGAGTAGCAACATAACCGGTTACATCCGTTGTGATCTCACACTGCAACGGCATCAACGAATAATTGACATTCGTCTGGTCAGTATGCTTTGAAACAAGTTTTCCAAAGTTTGCTCCATTACCCAATGCAGATACCCTGTTAAAAACCGCTTCAACGGTAAGTTTATTTCCGGTAACATCAAGATCTCCTATGGTTACAAATGAGCCGGTTGACGGTGTACCCAACCAATTATTACAGGTTTGGGCAAATGCCTTATTAGAAAGAGCAAAGCAGGTAAATAGTGCAGTCAGCAAAAAACAACGAAAAAAAGCAGTCAGCAGATTGTTCATAATACGGGCAGCTTAGAATAAGGTGGATAGCCGATAGCCGCTAAAATAATTTAAAAAGCCTGATTTCCAAAGCACTGCAACAAGATTACCAGCGTGTAAGAGTATCTGCTTAGTGATGCTTCTGATCAATGAGCTGTAGGAATTTAGCCATCCCTTGTTTCTTTTTTTCATCCAGATGATAACTAAGGTGTAACGTATAGTATTTTTTAAGATCATAAAGATCAAAAACGTTATCGGCTACGATCTCATCAATATGCGACAATCCAAGTGAATTAGCTTTATCAAATAATTGGATGAAATTATCAGGCAAGGGTTTCGTACTTACCCATGCGGCAAACACAAACGGCAGACCGGTAATTGATCGCCACTCGCTTCCCAGATCATAAATAAAGGTTGATATTTTTCGTTGCTCCAAAGCCCGGTCACCAATCACCAATCCTGCCGTCGTTTCTTTTATTTTTTCAAGATATGTCTCATCTTCAGCTTCGATGATCTCGGGATCTATTCCCCACGACTCTCTCATCAACCATTTCAACAAAGCGACAGAAGAACGACTCTGGTAATCCAAATACACTTTTTTTATTTCATGCATCGGCACTTCGCTAAACAAACAAACTGATGCTATCTCACCTTCTGTACCGATGCAATAATTGCCAACGATATGATAAGAATTCAATTGAGGGATAGCCGCCACCGGAATTAAACCAACATCTATCTCGTCATTTGCCAACATCTGCGCCAGCTTTGCCGGGTAGGCTCCGATCAATTCTATCATCTCACTGATCGGTTCTTTTTCCAAACCATAGATCAGGGGTTTTGTATTCAGGTAATTAACAATACCCACACGCATCTTAGACCCATTTAATCTGCTAACCGGCGAAGCATTATTATCTTTCATTACTACAGGTTGTGTTCTTTATCTTTGCCGCAAAGATAACTAGCCCAGGTTTATGGTTTGTTGTTGACGATTTATCAAAATACCAAAAAAAACTGCGCTCAATCAAACAGGAATGGAACTATCAGCACTCACCGCTATTTCAGCCATCGATGGCCGCTACAGGAAACAGGTACAACACCTCGACGAATATTTCTCCGAATACGCGTTGATGAAATACAGGGTATTGATAGAAATTGAATACCTGTTATTCCTGGAAAAGAAAAAATTTTTCAAGCTGTCCGGTAAAACCATCAAGCACCTGCACAAACTGGCGGAAGATTTCGGGCCCGAAGACGCACAGGAAATAAAACAGATCGAATACATCACCAATCATGATGTAAAAGCAGTGGAATATTTTCTGAAAAACGAATTGGAAAAAAGCGAAGAGAAAGCGGCCAAAGAATGGATACATTTCGGACTTACTTCGCAGGATATAAATAATACGGCAATCCCGTTACTGTGGAAATTCGCTATCGAATATGAATACCTTCCCGGATTATTGAACCTGAATGCGGAGTTCAAGTTGTTGGCTGAAAAATGGAAAAATATCCCGATGCTGGCACATACGCATGGCCAACCTGCCAGCCCGACAAAGCTTGGCAAAGAGATCATGGTGTTTGCTGAAAGAATACAAAACCAGGTAGAACAATTCATCACTATTCCGTTCAGCGCCAAATTTGGCGGAGCTACCGGTAATTTCAATGCCCACCATGTAGCCTTTCCAAAAATGGATTGGGTGAAATTCGCCAATGAATTCACCGAAAGTTTAGGCCTGAACCGGCAGCAATTCACTACACAGATAGAACATTACGATAACCTGGCGGCACATTTTGATTGCATGAAAAGGATCAACAATATACTGATTGATTTCTCCCGTGATATATGGACCTATGTATCCATGGAATATTTTAAACAAAAAACAAAGGCAGGCGAGGTAGGCTCATCGGCTATGCCACATAAGGTAAACCCTATTGATTTTGAAAATGCCGAAGGTAACCTTGGTATGGCCAATACGATCTTTGAACATCTCTCCTCCAAACTACCGATATCAAGATTGCAAAGAGATCTAACCGACTCAACAGTACTTCGCAATATCGGCGTTCCTTTCGCACATACCATCATCGCTTTTAAATCCATAGAAAAAGGCCTGGATAAACTAGTAATCAATGATGCCAAGATCTATGAAGATCTTGAAAACAACTGGGCCGTTGTTGCTGAAGCTATTCAAACCGTATTGAGAAGAGAAAATTATCCTCAACCCTACGAGGCATTAAAAGACCTGACAAGAGGAAATAATAAGATCGATAAAAAAGCTATCCACCAGTTTATTGATGCACTAAAAGTCAAAAGCGAGATAAAAAAAGAATTGAAAAAAATAACCCCGCATAATTACACAGGGGTTACAGCTAAATTTTAAAATCTTTCTTTAACAGGTTGAAGCGGTACAATTCTTTTGTCCCTTCCGTAACATTGCTGTGTTGGGTAAACCCTGATTTCAGCAATACTTTTTGCGATTCGGTATTTTCTGATTCAGTTACTCCAAATATCTCTTCAAGGTTTGTTTGGGTAAAAACATAGTTAAGCCCGGCTTTAGTCAGTTCCCTAGCAAACCCTTTTCCCCAATAAGCAGGCAGCAAAGAATAGCCAAGCTGCATATGCAAGGTGTTTTCCAAAGGAATGATGGCAAATGAACCCACAAAAATACCAGAATGCTTTTGTTCAACAGCCATCCTGCCAAACGCAGGATTATTTTTTGAATACTGAATTACTTCTGCGAAAAAAAGATCTGTATCCTGCCTGTTTTTCACCGGCCTGATATAACGCATAACTTCCGGATCGCTATTAAGTAGAAAAAAATTATCTGCATCGTCTTCAGTATAGTGCCGAACTAACAACCTTTCTGTTTCAAAAACTTTATATGCTGTCGATCCGTTCATCATCTAATCAATAATTAAATTATAGACCTGCAAAGTCTCCTTTATGGGATTTAGGGGTTTACACCATCTCCTTATGTATCTCTGATGTAAAATGGAACTCAATGTCTGGGTTATTGTTCATTTCGGTATTGAGAAACCATTCGCTCTGCGCCAGGTATACCATATGTCCATCTTTATCCTCAGCAATATTCGCTTGCTTAAATCTTGAAAACTCCAGCAATTTTTTCGGATCCTTACTCGCCAGCCAGCAGGCTTTGTAAAAAGGCAATGAATTGAAAACAACGGAAGCGCCATACTCGTGCAGCAAGCGATACTGTATAACTTCAAATTGCAACTCTCCTACGCAACCAATGATCTTCCTGTTACCACCAAACTGGGTAAATAATTGCGCCACTCCTTCATCCGTTAATTGCAACAACCCTTTTTCCAGTTGTTTTGTTTTCATTGGATCTTTATTCACCACTTCTTTAAATATTTCGGGTGAGAAAGAAGGGATACCGGTAAAGTAAAAATCTTCCCCTTCCGTCAGCGTATCACCAATTTTGAAATTGCCTGTATCAAACAACCCTACTACATCACCGGGATAGGCTTCTTCAATTACATCTTTGCTTCGGGCCAGAAAAGAATAGGGATTGCTGAAACGCACATCCTTATCCAATCTTACATGATGATAATATTTGTTTCTTTCGAAACGACCCGCGCAAATCCGCATAAAAGCGATCCTGTCCCTGTGCTTGGGGTCGAGGTTAGCATGTATCTTAAAGATGAATCCACTTAATTTATCTTCTTCTACATCCACCAGGCGTTTGGTAGTTTCACGGCTTCTCGGTGTAGGAGCAATGCGAATAAAAGTGTTCAGCATTTCCCTGACGCCAAAATTATTAACGGCACTGCCAAAGAAAACCGGCGCCACTTTTCCGGCGAGGTAATCGTCAACCTTAAGATCACCATGTACACCATCCACCAGCTCCACATCTTCCCTTAGCGTAGTGGCATCATTTTCTCCTATCTTATCATCGAGTAAGGGCAATGAAAGATCCTTGATCTTCACGACATCTTCGTCCGTGGCTTTGATATTGGCGGCAAACAATACAAGGCTTTTATCATCCAGATTGTAGACACCCTTAAATTCTTTACCGCTATTGATGGGCCAGGTCATCGGGTGCAGTGATATACTAAGTTCCTTTTCTATTTCCTCCAGCAGGTCGAAACGATTTTTGCCGTCTCTGTCCATTTTATTGACGAAAACGATCACCGGCGTATCCCGCATCCGGCAAACTTCCATCAAGCGACGGGTTTGAGCTTCTACCCCATTTACACTGTCAATAACAAGTATTACGCTATCTACAGCAGTTAGTGTTCGATAGGTGTCTTCCGCGAAATCTTTGTGGCCGGGAGTATCCAGCAAATTAATCAGGGTGCCATCATATTCAAAACTCATCACCGAGGTAGCCACAGAGATACCTCTTTGCCGCTCGATCTCCATAAAATCGGAGGTCGCATGCTTCTTGATCTTGTTACTTTTGACCGCACCCGCCACTTGTATAGCGCCTCCAAACAGCAGCAATTTCTCTGTCAGGGTGGTTTTACCGGCATCCGGGTGACTGATGATGGCGAAAGTCCTTCTCTTTTGTATTTCGTTGTGATATTTCATAAAGAGGCGCAAAGGTACGGGGTAGACAGATTTTATCCATAAAAGGGAATCAACCGTTTAAGTAAAATCTTTCAACACCAAAATGCTATCCCGTAATTTTGAGCCATGATCCGCCGGACATTCGAAATAATTGGCAATAGTTTTAAAATGGCATTGCAGGAGCTCTGGAAAAATAAGCTCCGCACATTCCTTTCATTGTTTGGAATTACCATCGGGATATTTTGCATCATCGGCGTACTGGCTACGGTCAACAGCCTTGAACAAAATATCAAAAATGAAGTCCGTTCATTAGGCAACAATACTATCTATGTTGATAAATGGGTGTACGCTGGCGGTCCCGATTATCCCTGGTGGAAATATGTGAACCGGCCATCTCCTAAATATGAAGAAGTAAAGCAAATAAAAGAAAGGACAGCTTCAGCAAAATATGCGGCTTTCCGTATCATGGTGCGTGACAAGATCGAGTATAAGGGAAGCACTCTTTCCAATGTTAATTATTATGGTATCACGGAAGATTTTGACGGCATTCAACCGCTGGAAATGTCTTTTGGTCGCTATCTGCTGGAATCAGAATTTGAAAGAGGCGCTAATGTGATCGTCATTGGAAATGAAATCGCCGAAAAAATATTTGGGAACGCTGAACTCGCCGTTGATAAAGAAGTGACCATACGGGGTAAGAAAGTAATGGTCATTGGTGTGATCAAAAAGCAAGGCAAACAAATGATTGGCGGCTGGGATTTTGATCAGAGCCTCGTGACACCTTACCGGTTTGCCCGAAATATCATGAATGAACTAAGAGCTGATCCGGTGATCATGGTGCAGGGCCAGGACAATCTTTCCAGCAAAGCATTAAAAGACGATCTGCTGGGAACGATGAGGGCCATACACAAACTCAATCCAAAACAAGACGACGACTTCGCACTCAATGATATCAATGACCTGACCGAATCCATTAGCACCGCGTTTGTAAGTCTCAATATCGGCGGTTGGGCCATCGCGGCACTTTCACTGATCGTCGGGATGTTTGGGGTAGCGAATATTATGTTCGTAACGGTTCGCGAACGAACCAGCCAGATAGGATTGAAAAAAGCGATCGGTGCTAAAAGCCGCGTGATCCTTACTGAATTTCTATTGGAATCGGCCTTCCTGTGCATAATTGGTGGGCTGATAGGGCTTACCCTTGTGTTTATTCTTACGCAAATACTAAGCGGGGTGTTGGACTTCCCTGTTTATATTTCCACTTCTAACATGATCATGGCCATCGTTATCTGCATTATCGTTGGTATTGCAGCAGGTTTTATTCCTGCAAGACAGGCCGCAAGGATGGATCCGGTGGTGGCGATAAGGAGTAAGTAGCCCTCCAAACCTCCCTAAAGGGAGGCTTTACCTTACTATAATATGACCCGCACTATAGATTTGTTTTGCGTAACTTCTTCAAAGTTGACAGCAATCTCTTCCTAAGCTCACCTCGAAAGATTTATTTTTGTTTAACCATGTCAAAAGGTATTTCAAAAATTAATGACTCTTCCAGCTCCCCCTTTAGGGGGCGGGGGGGGCTTATTCTCGCAATAGAATCTTCCTGTGATGAGACATCAGCTTCTGTTTGTCGCAACGGAAAAATATTATCCAATATTATCGCCACGCAAAAGATACATGAACAATATGGAGGAGTGGTACCGGAACTGGCCAGCCGTGCACATATGCAAAATATTGTACCCGTAGTCGACACTGCTTTGGAAACGGCCAACTGCAAACTCTCCTCTGTCGATGCATTTGCTTTTACGCAATCACCCGGCCTGATCGGTTCTTTGTTAGTGGGTTCTCAATTTGCAAAATCTCTTTCGCTGGCGCTTGATAAACCGTTGATTGCCGTACATCATATGCAGGCACATGTGTTGGCCAATTTAATTGACGACCCGAAACCTGGTTTTCCTTTTTTATGTCTTACGGTCAGTGGAGGTCATACACAGATCGTGGTGTGTGAATCCCCCGTACAAATGAAAGTAATCGGCGAAACGATTGATGATGCAGCAGGAGAAGCATTTGATAAATCGGCTAAGCTTTTAGGTCTTCCCTATCCCGGCGGGCCGCTGATAGATAAATTTGCTAAACAAGGTGATGCTAACCGTTTTAAATTTCCGGAACCACAGATAGTCGGCCTGGATTTTAGCTTTAGCGGTTTGAAAACATCGATCCTATATTTCTTACAAAATGCAGGCACCAGTCTTATTTACAAAGAAGAGTTCAAAGCAACGGAGGACGACAAACAGCTATTCATCCGTAATA
>JANOCH010000517.1:0-5993 GCA_031412015.1 Chitinophagaceae bacterium | reverse complement strand
CTGAAGAAAAAACGGTTGGGTAAAAAAATAAGCGTTAACAAATGTTTTGCATTTGAATGGGTTTGCTCCACGCCAAAACTTAACTTCACCGTGTAACCCAGCGCCCGGTATTGCCGTCAAATTGGTTTCATTACCTAAAACCTCCAACATGAAGAAATCATTTCTTTTTATTTCCTGTCTTTTTCTTATAGCATCGGTTTTCGCCCAGGACGTTGCCAAACTGGATGAGTTACTGAGCACCTGGTCCCATCAATACAAATTCAACGGATCGGTACTGGTATCGCATAAAGGAAGGGTTTTGCTGGATAAAGGCTATGGCCTTCGCAACGCCGGCGATAAAACAGCAAATGACCAAAACAGCATCTACCAGATCGGATCGATCACCAAGCAATTCACGGCGACCGTGATATTGAAATTGCAGGAAGAAAAGAAATTGAATGTCGCGGATAAACTCAGCAAATATTTTCCTGGGTATCCCAAAGGAGATAGCATAACCATTGAACATTTACTGACGCATACTTCAGGCATCTACAGTTATACTAATGATCCGGCTTTTATGCAGAACGAAGTAACCAAACCGTCGAACCGCGAGAAAATGATGGCGCTTTTTAAAGACAAGCCCCTGAATTTTTCACCGGGAACACAATGGGATTATTCTAATTCCGCGTACATGCTCCTGGGATATATTGTAGAAGATGTAGCAAAGATGCCTTACGAAAAATCAGTTCGCCGCTATATTTTTGCGCCGCTGGGAATGACGCATAGCGGATTTGATTTTACCCATTTATCCAGCAGGGACAAAGCCACCGGGTATTTTCGACTGGCCAAAGAAAAGAATGAACCGGCTCCGATAGTTGATTCTTCCGTTTCTTATTCCGCCGGCGCCATTTACTCCAGCACCGGCGATCTGTACAAATGGCACCAGTCGTTGCAAAATAACTCGGTCATTAAGAAAGCCTCGAAAGAAAAAGCACAAACACCCGTCAAGAATAAGTATGGCTACGGTTGGGCCATTGATACGGTAGCCGGTAAAAAGACTTTTGGTCATGGCGGAGGTATCCACGGATTTAATACAAATATGGCAAGTATACAGGACGACAATACCTGTATTATTTTACTCGCGAATGCAGCCAATCCTAACCTCGACAAGATCACCAAGGATATATTTGCCATCCTGTACAATATGCCTTATGAACTGCCGAAGGAAAAAATAACAATCACTGTACCGGAGGAGATATTAAAGCAATACATTGGAGTGTATGATGTCACCGCACAATTAATTGTTACCGTCACTGTTGAGGATGGTAAACTGATGGGCAAACCGGAAGGGCAGGAGCAGCTGGAGCTTCGCCCTGAAAAGGAAGATGTTTTCTTTGTAAGTGAAGTGGAAGCAGAAATAAGATTTACCCGCAACGATAAAAAGGAAGTGACTGGCATGGCGATCTTGCAGCGTGGCCAGGAGATGTCGGGTAAAAAGAGATGAGCCTGGTTTATACCTCATTTAAATGTGCAGTTTTCATGCTGCACATTTTTTTATGTACTTTCAAGTCTTATTGACTATCCCAAATTTAAAAATAGTATTTGCAAACAGCACCAGGCGAAAACTGACCTTTAGAAATGTCATCAATGATCCTGCTTGTTAAAAATATGGTTTGCCACCGATGCGAACTGGCTGTTGAAGGCATTTTGCAAACAGCAGGAATTGCTTTTCAAAAAGTAGTTACCGGGGAAATTCATCTTGAGGAAAACATACGCGAAGAGCAAAAAGAGCTACTAAAGAAAGCGCTGGCCGGAATAGGACTTGAACTGATCGACAACCGCATGAGCGGGCTGATAGAAAAGATCAAACAACTGGTCCTTAAAAAAGCCAGGAACGAAGTGGACGAAAAAGAAAATAAAACAAAACTCTCTAATTTTCTTTCTGACAAACTGCATCATGAATATACCTACCTGAGCAGTTTTTTCTCTTCGGTAGAAGGTCGAACTATTGAAAATTATTTTATAGAACAACGTATCGAAAAAGCAAAGGAATTACTGGTGTACGGGCAAATGACGTTATCGGAAATTGCCTATGAACTTGAATACAGCAGCGTGGCGCATCTTTCCAGCCAGTTTAAAAAAATCACCGGGCTTACCCCTTCCCATTTCAAACAGGTAGGTATGCAAAAGCGTAAATCACTCGATCATATCTGACCACAAAATTCTGTAAACCTTTCCCAAAGTAGTGTAACAGGTTCGGGCACTTCCGTGCTTAGTTTTGTGTTATCAAATCAAAATAAAATAAAATCAGTATGAAACAACAATCATTGATGAGCCAAAATGCTCAAAACAACAACCAGTCAAAATGTGCTAGCGGTACTTGTAATTGCGAGGTTTGTACCTGTGAAAATTGTACTTGCGGTAGTTCCTGCAAATGCGGTAAAAGATAAGGCAACAAAGCTGCACTTTCAACCAACAGCCGCTCTAACGGGGCGGCTGTTTTCAAAATCTCCGACGGACAGCAACTGGTAATAACAAATTGTATGGAAAAGAATATGGCGGTCCTGATAGCCGACCTCTCTGGCTATACAGCTCTCACTGAAACGCATGGCGCTTCAGCCGCAGCTGATCTGATCGACAAATATGTTGAAATGGTAGAAGACTCCCTGGTAGGAGACAGCCATTTTCATGAACGTACCGGTGATGAGGTCATGATCGTTTCTCCATCGGCGGATCATTTACTGGCTACGGCCAATAACCTCCTTCAATACAGTTCCGGGGAAAATAATTTTTTACAGTTGCATGGCGGCCTCCACTATGGAAAAATATTAAACAGGAACAACCACTATTTTGGAACTACCTTAAATCTTACAGCGAGGATCGCCAAAAAAGCAAAACCGGGCAGCTTCTGGTGTTCCCGTGAATACCTGGAAGCCCTACAGCAGGCAACTCCTTTTACCTTTCAATCAAAAGGCAAACAGGATTTTAAAAATATAATTGAAGAACACGAGGTATACGAGCTTATCTCCGGTAGCCATACAGATTTTTATATTGATCCCGTTTGCAAAATGCAGATAGATCATAAAAAAATAGCCATACCACATCCAGACAGGTCGAATATTTTCTTTTGTCATCAGGGCTGTCTTGATACTTATCTGCAGTATCATTTAAACTGACGGTGTTACCCGGCGATCAGTTCGGTTTACTCAATTTGGCCGAGTCTTAATTTGCTTTTTCATATTGTTGTAACACGAAGGTACAAAGCCACGGAGTCACAGAGATTTTGTCTTACCTGGTGTCTAAAGATATCGTGCTTCATTTTTATTTTAAATTGAGACATTACCCACAATTTTCAAAATAGAATTATAAAATGAATTAGATTTATCATCCCGCCTATAGCGGGTTTTTTTATGCAGGCGACAAACGGAAAAAATATTGCTATCGTATGTAATGCCCTCGCCGGATCAGGAAGGGCAACTATACTGGCTGAAAAAATTGCCCTGCAATTGAAAGGGAAAAATATCGGGCATTCCGTCTTTAAAGAAACATGGCCCAATCATTTCAACGGTTTTTCTGATGTCTTTATAGTAGGCGGAGATGGCACCCTGAATTATTTTATCAATCAATATCACGGTGTAAAGCTGCCGCTGGTTGTTTTTAATGGCGGAACCGGTAACGATTTTCACTGGCTGCTTTACGGAAGTAAAACCCTGGATCAACAAATAGAAACGGCATTAATGGCAGAACCAAAACCTATCGATATCGGAAAATGCAACGGACGATATTTTATCAACGGAATAGGTATCGGCTTTGAAGGTGATGTGGCGAAAGCATTGACCGGTAAGAAAAAGCGTCCCGGCAAAACATCGTTTTTGGTAACAATACTTAAGAAAATTTTTACCTACCATTCGAAAGACTATACCATAGGCTGTGTCGGGCAACATTTATCGGGCAGAAAATTATTGGTTGATATCAGTAATGGCCGGCGGGCAGGTGGTGGTTTTCACATCGCACCACAGGCTAAAGCTGATGATGGTTTATTTGACGTTGTTATCGTTGATTCACTTAACCCATTGCAAAGACTGCGCTATCTCCCGGTCATTGAAAAAGGAAAGCACCTTCATTTACCTTTTATTCATCATTTTCGAACAGGAAACATTATTGTCGGAAGCAAGGAACTTCTTCAATACCACCTGGACGGGGAGTACGAGGAGTCTCAAAAATTAGCAATAGAGATTTTACCAGGCGCTTTAAATTTTCGTTTCTAATCCGAAAATCTGTTGCCTGTTTTACCTGGATAAAGTTCACTGTTTCAAACCATGCTTTACTTACATTCACAATGAATAGCAATATCAATCGCTTTCTTCCAAATGAAAATGCTGGTGATGTGCGCCAGCTGCTATATGAAGGGCGAACCCCGCGATCGCAGTGTCTTTCAAAATACTGATCAGTGCCATTTGGCGCATTTCCTTGTCGCCTGCATTCATGTAGTTTGGCACATGGATCGTCAGGATAAAAATGATCAGCATGATTACCAGCAGGTAACTGGTAAACTTTACAAACTGGTTGGTTAAGAACGAAAGCCCGACTATGATAAAGGTTCCGCCGACGATATAGGCCCAACTGATACCACCCACCAACGAGAGCGGCACATATACCAGCAAATCGCGGGGATATAAAAAATGGAAGACCCCAAAAACGATCAGTACCACCGATAACATGTAAATAGCGATCCTTGATATAATATGATAGCGTTGCATAGAAAAAATTTATGTTTTAAAAGTTAAAATTTAACCGTGACCAAAAACATGATCTTTGTTTTTAGAAACCATGATTTGAGTCAGGTAATCCACGCATTTCAAAGTTTCGGTAGTGGATCAATAAGAAAATATCGCACGGGGTACGCCGGGAACTCAGGGCTTATCTGTCTTTGTTAACGAAGCCAACGCTGCTTTATCTCAAACTGAGACAGTCCAAAGGTTCTGACTTTAGCGCATTAGCCTGACGCGGCTGTAACCGCTGATTTACTAACCATCATCCTATACTAATGCGGATTCCTTGCTTTTTTATCAGCAGTTATCTATCTTTCGACCAGAAAAAATCAACCTTTTGAAAAACTTCCCACGTTACCTGGCCGTCATTACCTGTTTTTTATCATGCTTCCCATTTATTTCAAGGGCACAGGAGGCCAACCCTGTTTATCTCACAGGCCAGCAGGAGCAGTGGCTCCTAACTTAGACCATCTCCTCTGCTTGCCCCCTTCATTGCAAATACACGAATTGATTTTTATCTTGTAGTCTTTTAAACCCCGGCAATTTTTTGCCGTCGAAAGAATCCAACCAGGTAACCATGAAAAACTTTATACTGCTTTTACTCTCCAGCTTATTTATTTTATCCTGTAAAAAGGAGGGAAGTGATGATACTGATCCTCCGATCACCCCTGCTACTTTCTACTTTCCTCCTGTAACAGGTTCCGATTGGCAAACTGTTTCCGCCACATCTCTCGGCTGGAACGACACTCAGTTAAACGACGTTTATACCTACCTCCAGCAAAAGGGTACAAAAGCTTTTATCATTCTTAAAGATGGCAAGATCGTTACCGAACGTTACTTCGGATCCTTTACAGCCGACAGTAACTGGTATTGGGCTTCTGCCGGTAAAACCATGACGGCAATGCTGGTTGGCATAGCACAAAAGGAAGGGTTATTAAATATCAATACCAGGACATCGCAATACCTTGGTACCGGTTGGACCTCATTGCCCCCGGCAAAAGAAAACCTGATAACAGTCCGCCATCAACTTACCATGACCACCGGATTGGATGATGCGGTCACACCCGATAATGATTGCACTTCACCGGCATGTCTTGTTTATAAAGCCGATGCCGGTACCCGCTGGGCTTATCACAATGCACCTTACACCGTATTGGATAAGGTAGTGGAGAGTGCAAGCGGCACCACTTTTAATACCTATTTCCAGCAAAAGATCAGGGACAAGATTGGCATGAACGGAAC
>JANOCH010000516.1:0-2362 GCA_031412015.1 Chitinophagaceae bacterium | reverse complement strand
TATTTATGTCCAAAAGGGAATTTGTATGCTAACGAGGATGTTATTTTGCCGCCGGCTACGGAACAAGAACCAGACGAACCGGCTTTTCTGAAAAAAATAAAAGGCACTCTCAACACGGTTTCGGTAACCGGGGAAAAGCCGGAGACCACTACTTCAATTGCAACTCAGCAATTAAAAATTGACAGTGTTTCAATTTCAAATACAGACCCGGTTTATTCCTCTTACGGACGTCCCGAGATTTTTGTTATGGGTGTTCGCAATCCATTCCGGATCTCTTATGATAACAAAAGCCAAACTCTTTTTTGGGGAGATGTTGGTCCCGACGCAGGGGTATTCGATAGTTTGCGTGGTCCTGAAGGATATGATGAAATTAATGCCGCCCGTACCGCCGGATTTTATGGATGGCCTTATTTTATTGGCCCCAATCTTGCTTATCGTGATTTTGATTTTAAAACAAACAAGCCAGGTGCCTATTTCAATCCTTTACACCCTGTCAACAACTCTCCACACAACACGGGTTCGGTATCGCTGCCACCTGCCAGGCCATCGCTGATATGGTATACGTACAGGAGCTCAAAAGAGTTTCCAAATGTTGCTAACGGCACCCGCTGCGCTATGGCAGGCCCCGTTTATCATTGCGATGAATACCCTTCCGCGACCCGTATGCCGGATCGCTACAATAATAATCTTTTTATTTACGAATGGATGCGCAATTGGATAATGGCTGTTTCACTTGATTCAGCAGGGAACTATAAAAGTATGGAGCCCTTTGCAAAAAACCTTCGTATAAGCAGACCAGTTGATATGCTGATAGATAAGAAAGGCGCCATCTGGATATTGGAATATGGGACGGAATGGCACACCAGTAATAAAGATGCCTGCCTTAGCCGGATTGATTTTATTAAAGGCGATAGCAGTTCCTTCGCTAAATCCGCCGAGCCGTCCGTTCAATGGGATTTTTTTAGAACCAACCGAAGCTTTTATCCCGCTGTCAATCTAATACCTTATAAACTCAGATTTGCCGGCGCCGAAGCTGAACAACTTGTTTCCCTGGATATAGCTATTCAATACAAGGAAACCGATCAAACCATTGATAAGTTTAAAAGAACATATATCCGGGATTTAAAAGCGCAAAAAAATTTCCAGAAGGGACAGGTACTTGTCGATAAATCCGATTGTAAGTCATGCCATGCGATGGATCGAACGGTAAATGGCCCATCTTACCTCGATATTTCTTCCCGCTACTATGATAATAAGAAAGCAGACAGTTTACTAAAAAGAAAAATTATCAATGGAGGCAGTGGCAATTGGGGCGAAAGGGCAATGATTGCGCATCCGCAACTTAGCCCAAACGATGTGAATGAAATGGTGAGTTGGATATTATCGCTCAAGGATCAGCCAAAAAAATTAATTTCACCGGAAGGCCGTTACCATTTTAATATCCCGGTTTCACCGGCCAATAAAGAAGGTGTGTTTATTTTTCATTCGTCAATAAATGAAGATGCCGGCGAAACGATAATGTTTCGTTCAAATCTGCTGCAGGTTGAAAAGGCAGACAGCAGTTCAAATTCTTTCCGCAAGTATAAGCGAATTGCCGCCCACGATACAATGATTTTAAGCGAATTGAGGAACCATGATTTTTTTGTAGTAAAGGAGATTGATTTGCATGGTATAAAGTCCCTGGAATTTATTTTAGAAATCTCTGCCGCACAAAACCAAACCGGGGGTGGAGTAATAGAACTGCATCTTGATGGCATAGATGGTAAATTATTGGGATCAATTTCTGTTCCGGCAGCTTTTCCATCGGATAATGAAACAATCAAAAAAATAATTTTACCGGTTCAATCTACGGACTGGCCAAAAGATAACTCATTCCATGATTTATTTTTTGTGGTCAAAAAGGAAAATAAGAGGCTTACACCCGTGCTTGGGATAGACCTGATAAAATTCAATCTCAAATAAAATATGATTGCAACAGTATTATTCAATTATGCTTAAATGCATAAATAATTCAACCTGGTGAGCACCATATAATAATCGACCTATGATCAAAATACAAGAAACTGTATTGAAGGGCTGTTGGTGCGGTACGATACTTTGGTACCGGCCATGTACTAACACTGAAAGTATTACATTTACCACTAAATTAACGGCAGCATGAAGAAAGCGCTTATTACCGGAATTACAGGGCAGGATGGAGCTTATCTGGCTGAATTTTTATTGGAAAAAGGCTATGAAGTGCATGGGATCAAGCGCCGCACTTCACTCATCAATACAAATTCAGCCAGATAAGCTCCATCCTGCCCTGTAATTCCGGTAATAAGCGCTTTCTTCATGCTGCCGTTAATTTAGTGGTAAATGT
>JANOCH010000515.1:0-5023 GCA_031412015.1 Chitinophagaceae bacterium | reverse complement strand
AAATCAATGCTTAATCTTTTGAGCCAGGGACCGCTTGAGCCACTTAAAGGGCCAACAAAATCTGCCTGGAAATAGGTGTCCGTATATTGGCTTGGATAACTTCCACCTGTATACCATACGCCACCAACACTGCAGCTTCCGGGAGCTGGTGTTCCTACCACTTGTGATTCCGGCGATCCGATCATTGCTACCGTAGCAGTATTACCATTAAAAATACCTACCCTTGTCCAGGGATGCGCATGTGACCACTCCAAAGCAGGCCTGCTATGATAATACCTGTAACCGGTACCTACAGGAACCGATGGATTACAAGGATTATACAAAGTCATGTTTTCATCCGGGTTAGCCTGCTTGATAAGCTGCCGAAACTGGAAATATTGTTGGGTGCAACCACCTGTGCCATACAGCGGATTGGGCTCGTCAAGATTTTGAACACTGCGGTCATTATAGGTGGCACCACCACTTTCCGAAGGAATTGTGTATTCATTTCCCTCATAGATAGGCCACCCGAAATTCATTCCCGGTGCTTTGACAATGTTCAGCTCTTCCCAGGAGGCAAAGCCCACATCGCCCATATAAACTTCACCGATATCACCAACGGACGGATCTGGCGATCCGGTTCCCGGTCTTACAGTAATTCGAAAACAATTTCGCATTCCAAAAGCATATACTCTCGACTTGGTAGCACGTGGCTGACCGGGAACATAGAAAGGATTACTTGGCAGACCATCACCCGTAACCGGATCTATCCGGAGCAGTTTGCCATTCATACTGGTTAACATCTGCGCCCGGAATGCACCCACATTTTCCGCAGGCCTGATAATTCCATCTGCTAATGCCTGCTGATAGAATGTACCTGAGAAACTTCCGGCATCTATCCCTTCATAGCTGGCCGCATCTCCCATGCTTACAAGTAGGGTTCCATCGGCGGCGAAAGCCAGCGACCCTACTCCGTGCGAGTGGTGAAGGATGGGCATCCCAGTCTCTTTGGTTTCGCCTATTAATATCTTACGGGTACTGAGATCAGCAACCAGCTGGCCGGCACTCGTAATGGTTTTATATCTTGTAACACGGCCAATTGTGGCATTGCCCGTGCCATCGGTTCCGGGATTATATGAACCAGTTCCGAAATACAATAAATAATGACGGTTTACTACGTACATCAGGTAGATCAAACCATTGCTTTGAAAATTAGGGTCGAGTGTAAACCCCACCAATCCATGGGCATCCCAGTTGGCCACTTCAGCCGTAAGATCTATTACGGGTCCGGCTTGTTTGATATAATTACCGTTTCCGTCCCGCTGGCAAACAAACACTTTACCACCCTTTTGCCAGACAAATAGTTTCTGTCCATCCTGTGAAAAAGTTGCTCCTGTTGGAAAATCCCATCCTCCACCACCCAGCGGAACAGCAGCAAAATTGGGGTCGGCAAAATTTTGGGCCTGTATAAAAGTAGCAGCAAAAAAAATACAGATAAAGAGAAAAAGTGACTTCATTTGAGTGTACTTTAGAGAGGGGATTGTGATATTAAATAGTTTCGATTCTTGTTATTATGCATGGCATTAAAACATACTAGAAAAGGATCTTAATCTGACAGATTTATTTGAGAGGATTGGATAACAGGACCTGCGGTCTGCAGTAGATTTTTCGAGTAAAAGACCAGGTCTGTTCAAAAGTATGGATCGTGTGAGAAGTCGTGTAAAGTATACTTTATTTTGTAATTCAGCAAGTAAAACCGCGTATCCTGAATATCTTTTTTTGAATTCCGCTTTCCTGATATCTTGCCATCATCCCATCTTCCTGTACAATACCAAGATCACAATAAACGCGTTGAAACGACGGGTAAAAAATATCCCAATTCCTTCAACAAAATTCAAACGATAATAACCTGAAAGCCAGGCACTGTTTATATACTTTCATTTAATAAATACCTGCCATATGAATTTTACCGGCTAAAGCCTATTAATCATATACGTACGTTAACGCACCTTTACCAGTTTTCCCTGTCTCACATCCTCTTTATTTTTTACCGTGATAAAATATACACCGGGTATCCAGTTAGGCAGGCTTTGAATATAAATTATATTATGACCCTTGTTCACTCCTTCTTTAAGTGTATGCACCAACCGGCCGGTCAGATCCTGCACCTGTATGGTTACAATTCCCTCATCTGCGGATGGATATACTAATGAGAAATCACCCGACACCGGATTAGGCACTATCTTAAATAGCTCCATTGGCTGCTCGCTCTCGGTTCTTATTATGACCGAGTATTTATTGACTACGCCAGGTTCTACAATTTTTAACCGGTAATAATTAATGCCGGGTAAAAAGTCATGATCTGAATAACTATACTGGTTGGTTTCAAGCGTATTATTAGCCAGTTGCCTGTTGATTGCTTTGAAATGAATACCATCCGTGCTGCGTTCCAATTCATAATAGTCAATATTTATTTCCTGTTCAGTGGTCCACTTTACCAGGTGTTCTGAACCATTTTGAGTTACACTGAATTTATGAAGGAAGACCGGTAAAGATCCTGCGCAATCAGGGAAGATCTGTGATGAATCGATTGATGAAAGGCCAGCAGCATCCGTGACGGTTAATGTTACGAGCCAGTTATAATTATCACCGTTGCAACCGATACGTGAAATGACCGTTCCTGATTGTACATCGGGATCAGTTGACTCCGGGTGAATATGATTATTATGTACCAGCGTTGTTTGCCATTCATATACCAACTGACCGGCGGGGTGTTCATTGTCAGTTACCGTTGCTGTTCGCAGATAGGTAGTGTCTTCTGCAATTTTGTATTTCGAATTTTTAACGGGGCTCGTAATATTGACATCAGGCGGTGTGTTGTTAACCGAAACAATGAATTGTGACGATCTTGCAACTCCTCCATTATCGGTTACCGTTAGAGTAACGGTAAACATTTTTGGACCAGTGGTGGTATTGAACTGGTGACTGGGTGTAGGCGAAGTACTGGTATTGGAACCACTTCCAGGATCACCAAAGTTCCAGGCGTAACTAACGATGTTTCCATCCTGGTCAAAGGATTCCGTACCGTCGAAGTTTACCATTAAACTGGTAGCAGGCGTATAATAATTATTTGCTTTGACTTTGGCGACGGGTGGAATATTTCCACCAAAAGAAATTTTTCTAACTGTTGAGGAACCGACATTCACACACAGCAATGATCCGTCAACCGGATTTTCAACAAGACAAACAACCGCTCCCATGTTCGTGGCAAAATTGTCGACCCTTGTAACCTCATCGGTAAAATCCATGGTCAACCTTCTGATCCAGTTACCTCCGTAGTCAGCCATGATCAGCGTATTCTTATATTCCGCGGGAAAGCTGTTGCCTGCCCCGGTATACCAGGTGCCACCAGCCGTGCAATTACCTCCGAAAGCAGTCCCCACAACATCCGATTCGGGTGTTCCGATAGTGGGATTAGTCGCAACGCCGCTGCCATCGAATTTTCCGACCCTTGCCAGGTTCTGCCCGTGCCTCCAGTCGATTGAAGGCCTAGCGTGTATATAGCGGTTATTAGTTCCAATTAATTGTGAAGCATTACACGGATTAAAAACACTTTTATTTTGCGCCTCATTATCCTGGCGCAAAAGATCTTTAAACCGAAAGTTGGCTCTGCCGCTACAGGCGCCAAAAGGGTTCGGTTCATCTCCATTTTGGGTATTGAATCCCGTATAACCAGCATGAGCCGTATGTCCTTCATATAGCGGCCACCCGAAATTGGTACCAGGCGCTTTAATAACATTTAATTCTTCCCAAGTACCCCAGCCCACATCGCCGACAAAAACTTCCCCGATATCACCGGTCGTCGGATTGGTAGAACCCGTTCCTGGTTTAACAGAAATCCGGAAAGGATTACGAAGACCCAGTGCCCATACTCTAGACTTTGCTGAACGAGGCGCTGACGCATCATAAAACGGGTTGCTACTGATACCGTCACCTGTCTCGGCATTTATGCGAAGCAGTTTACCATTATGAGAATTCAGCATCTGGGAACGAAATGCTCCCACATTTTCTTCCGGCCTGATTATTCCGTCAGTCAATGCCTGGCTATAGTAAGTATGACTGATGCTGCCAGCATCTTCAATATTATAGCTGGCGCCATCGCCACAGGATATCAATAGCGTACCATCTGCCGCAAAGACCAGACCACCTACTCCATGTGATTCGTGTAGTATCGGCATACCTGTTGACCTTGTTTCACCTAATAATATTTTTCGGCTTGATGGAATGGCAACGAGATTACCACCAGAAGTGGTTGTAGTATAACGGGTAACTCTGCCGATCGTAGCATTGAAATATTGGTTAGTAGCGGCATTGTATCCGTTTGATGCAAGCCCACCCGTCATAAGATGGTGCCGGTCTACTACATATAAAAGATATATATAACCATTGCTGGCAAAGTTGGGATCAAGAGCAAACCCAAGCAAGCCAAAGTCACGCCAGCCACCAACTTCATCTGATATATTCACGACGGCTGTTGATTGCTTTGTGTAATTGCCGGAGCCCTGCCGGTTGCACACATACACCCTGCCATCCTTTTCCCATACAAAAAGTCTTTGTCCATCTGTAGAAAATGCAGCTCCTACAGGTGCATTCCAGTTGGAACCGCTACTTACATCAGACATAAAAAACCCTGTTGGTAATGTCTGCGCGACAGATACCCCACCTATTATAAAGAGACCAATTACGAAGTAAAATTTTTTCATCTGTGTACTTTTATCGATTTTCATTGAGATGACCCCGTCACCATCAATAACAATTAATGCAAATTGAATGTGGTATCCATAGTATAATGGAATGTCTCAATTAGAAGTGCTAAAGGCTTTTCCGGAGAAGGAAACAGGAATTAAAATGATAGAAAGTTGGAAATAAAAACCTGGCTATTCAGGAAGAATGGATAAATCTAAAATGTGAGTCGAAAGGTACAAAAAATGCCCGTAGGCTAAAATTTTTGAACTTCTATTTTATCTGGCAGGCAATATGTAAG
>JANOCH010000514.1:0-4060 GCA_031412015.1 Chitinophagaceae bacterium | reverse complement strand
TCATATATTCGGGTTTAAGGACCGTCCGGTATCGGGTGCAAATTAGTCAATCTTTACGGATGCTTGTTATTTGGTACCGTGGGTTGAAGAATTCATTTATCAGTCAGGAGTGATTTAAAAATTACATTTGCCTTTCTTTTTGAAAAGGCTATTTTGTATACTGTGCATTTAAACTCAGGAATATGACCAGGATCGGACTTATCAGGGAAGGGAAAATACCGGCGGATAACCGTGTGGCGCTGACGCCGGCTCAATGTAAATGGATACATAAAAATGCGGCGCATGTAAAAGTGATCACACAGTCATCGATAGCAAGATGTTTTTCAGATAAAGAGTATTTATCTGCGGGAGTAGAGATCAAAGATGATCTTGCCGATTGCGATATTTTATTGGGCATAAAAGAAGTGCCTGTCGATGAATTGATACCCAACAAAACCTACCTGTTTTTTTCGCATACAAAAAAGAAACAGCCTTACAATCAAAAGCTGTTGCGGGCTATCCTGGATAAAAATATCCGCCTGGTAGACTATGAATGCCTGGAGCATGACGATGGGCAACGGATCATCGGGTTTGGATTTTTTGCCGGTGTAGTAGGGGCCCACAACGGAATCATGGCCTATGGTAACCGGACCGGTCTGTATAAATTAGACAGGGTATATAAGCAAAGAAGTTTTCGTGAGCTGATCCATAATTATTTTGGACTACGGTTGCCGAATGTAAAAATTGTGGTGGCCGGTTCTGGACGGGTAGCGCATGGACTACTCGAAATCATGAACCTGATGGGGATTCATGAGGTAGAGCCGGAAGATTATTTAATTCGTCGTTTTTCGTACCCAGTCTATACTCAATTGAAAGGCGCTGATCTTTATGTCAATAAAAAATCAGGAAAGTATAATCGCCTGGACTTTCATGATCATCCCCAAGAGTATGGCTGTAAATTTTTGCCTTATGCTGCACAAACGGATATATTGATGAATGGCGTGTATTGGGATAAGACAGTGCCGAGGTTATTTGAAAAGGAAGACATAAATGCGGATGATTTTATTATTAAAACCATTGCCGATGTTACGGATGATAAGGAAGGTTCCGTGCCTATCAACGCCGGCGATCAAAGTATTGAAGATCCTATTTATGGGATTGACAGAAATACGTTACAAAAAACCGCTCCTTATTTACCTAACTCTATCGATATAATGGCTGTGGGTAACCTGCCCAATGAATTGCCAAGAGATGCTTCCCGGTATTTCGGTGAGCAACTGATAAAGTATGTATTGGATGACCTGATAAAAGGGGGTTCGTCGATAATTGAAAGAGCCACAATGACAACGGATGGACAACTTACCAATCATTATACCTATTTGCAGGATTATGCCAATGGCGTGATCGAATAACTATTTTTATTTCTGTTTTAATATCGCCGGGAATAAAGAATGGGTGTGCACGATCATTTCTCCAAAAAGTGTATTGGCCCATGCAAACCATTTCCGGGTAAATTTTGAAGCATCATCTTTATGAAAAGACTCATGCATAAATCCTGTTCCGGCATGCGTCTTAATTAATGTATCAATACAGTTTTTTACCTCTGCTTCATTCACACTGGTAATAGCTCTTAAAATAATACTCATCGGCCAGATAGTGTCTGCTCCGGTATGCGGACCGCCAATTCCTTCACCGGCTTTTCCTTTGTAATAAAATGGATTATTAGTAGACAGGACCACTTTGCGGGTATTGAGGTATAAAGGATCATTTGGTTTGATAGCGCCGAGATAAGGCAACGATAAAAGGGAAGGCACATTCGCATCGTCCATCAGGTGAAAACTTCCAAAGCCATTTACTTCAAAAGCAATGATCTTTCCAAACTTTGGATGTTGGATAATACCATCTTCTTTCAAGCCATTCTTTACCTCTTGCTGAAGTTTTTTTGCTATGGATGGTATTTTGCTGGTTGTCATAGCCGGCAATGAACATAGTTCGGCGAGTTTCCCCAGTACTTCAATAGCAAACATATTGCTGGGTATTAAATAAGGGAAAAGCGTACAGTCATCACTGGGGCGAAAGGTGGAGCAGATCAGTCCATTCGGTCTTACCGGGTAGCTATACCCACTTAACGGTACGCCATCCGTTGCCCAGGCCGTTGTTCGCTGGAAAGTGTAAGGACCTTTGCCGGTAAGGCGTTGTTGCTCCGTAAAAGTCTGCAATACAAGTAGCATGGCTTGTTTCCACTCGTTGTCAAATAAACTGGTATCACCTGTTTCTTTCCAGTATCCATAGGCAAGACGGATGGGATAACACAAACTATCGATCTCCCATTTACGTTCGTGGATGCCGGGTTTCATTGTGGTGATATCATCCTTCCATTCACTTATTTTGTGGAAGTCTTTGTAAAAAGCATTGGCATAGGGATCAAGCAGGATGCATTTTGTCTGCCGGTTAATGACCCCCGCGATGAGTTGTTGTAATTTCTTGTCTGTTTTGGCTAATGGTAAATATGGCCATACCTGTGCGGTGCTATCCCTTAGCCACATGGCATCAATATCACCCGTGATGACATAAGTATCGGGTTTGCCATTGATCATTTCAAACTCAACTGTCGTATCTAATGTATTGGGAAAACAATTCTCAAACAGCCAGGCCAGTTCGGGATTGGCGATCTGCTTTTTTAGATTTATAATAGTTGCTTCCACCGCTTCGCTGGTAAATTTTCTATCTGCCAGCGGAGGACGTTTGCTTTCAAAATCAGTTTTGCCGGAAGCAAAAAGACCGGAAGGCTTTATGAGTAACGCTGAGGCTAACACGCTGCTGGTTTGAATAAATTTTCTGCGGGATCTCATGATTTTAATTTCAACGTGATGGTTATTTGCATGGCGCTCTTACATATAAAGATAATAGTCTTTCAAAAGCGTTGTAAATTCTTCGGTGTATTCGTTGTTTCTATTTTTGATGGACAGTTCCCTTGTAATGGGGCCTGCTGACCTTTCAAAACCACCTTCGATCATAAATCGAAAATAAGCATGATCGTCAGACTGCCGGACCAGGATTTTCTGGCTTAGAAACATTTTCTTTTGATCCAATAATTTCATGATTTCTTCATGTCGTTTATAAGGCAAAAGCAGGTAGAATTTTCCGCCGGGGTTTAGAAAATCAGAAATAATTTCCAGTAGATCCGTCAGTAATAATTCTCTGCCATGATGCGCGGTGTTTCGTTGTAAACTTTCCGATAGCCACTCGTTTTCATAAAAGGGAGGATTGCTGATGATAATATCGTATTTGGACGGCGGATTAAAATCTTTTACGTCAGCATAGAAGATTTTGATCCGTTCGCTCCATGGCGAAGCGGCTAAATTTTTCGATGCTTGCAAGAAAGCATCGTTATCGATTTCGATGGCATCGATCGGCGAATTATTCTTTTGAGCGATCATGAGGCTCAATAAACCAGTGCCTGCTCCGATGTCTAGAACCGCACTGACTTCCGACCCGATAGCTATCGGGTCCCGACTTCTGACTTCCTCTGCCACCCATGCACCAAATAAACAACTATCTGTTGTTACTTTCATGGCGCTACGATCCTGGTGAATGATGAATTGTTTGAATTGAAAATAATTGTTAGCCACGATATTTCGACTTTGCTCAATAGACAAATTTGCAGGAAAAAATAGTGGAGGGATGAAGTATTTTCATTTTTACTTACTATTCAAAAAACATAACTGGTAAGAACGAATTAACCGAAGCTGGTAGTTCAAAGCTTCCTCACCATTCCGCCCTCGCCGTGGCACTAACTGACAGATCCGAAATTTGACCCGCTAAATATTTATAGTAGCCGGTGATGGCGATCATAGCCGCATTATCAGTGCAATATTCAAAAGCCGGGATGAAAGTTTTCCAATTATTTTTTGTACCCAGTTCTTCAAATGCTTTTCGCAATCCGCTATTCGCGGATACGCCACCAGCCAGGCAGATATTGGTCACACCTGTTTGTAGCACGGCTTTTTTTAGTTTGTTCAATAAAATAGAAATGATGCGCTGCTGAATAGAAGCACAGATATCTGCCATATTATTACGG
>JANOCH010000513.1:0-6223 GCA_031412015.1 Chitinophagaceae bacterium | reverse complement strand
TCGTTAACCCGGGAAGAGGTGCTGAACAGTGGCATGATCGTACGGATGTCAATGTTCCTGCTGAAGGCACCAATACATCACCGTTTGATGTTTACTATCGCTTTGTATGGACAAGATTAGAGGGAGCTATCCAGGGTTCTTACAATTGGGGATACTTTGATGGCCTGATCAATGAAGCCATCCGGAAAAAACAAAAATTCTCTTTTGGCATCATGACCGTTTACCCGGAAGGTACACCTAATGAAGGGTTACAGGCCTACGATGGCGGAAACGGCGCTTACCCGGAATACCTTCATCAATTAATGCAATCAGAAGCTGTGAAAGATTGGAGATCAGGAAATACATGGGTACCGAATTATAACTCCAATCATTATTTAAACAGGTTACTCGCCTTAAACCAGGCCGTATATAATCACATTCAATCCGCTTCTTATACTGGTATCAGGTATAAAGATGTAGTTCAATTCATTGACATCCGTGGTTATGGATCATGGGGAGAATGGCATAGCGCGGGTCTTGTTGACAACACCAATCAATACCCCGCCGGAACATTTCCAACAGTGGCGTCTTTGAAAAGAATTGTCGATGCACATACCAAAGGATTTCCAACTATTCCCTTAGTGGCAATGATCGCAGGATTCGATGCAGGATGGTTGGGCAATACCAACAACCCACCTGAAATAGCACATTATATTCTTACACAAAGAAATAATTGGGGACCTATTGGCTGGAGACGTGACCAGTGGGGAGCAACGGACAATTATTTAAGAGACTACCTGGAAAACAATAATCGTTCTTTCGGCGGTATCACTTTCAAAACGCTCATCATGGACAGATGGAAAACAGCACCTGTTACAGGTGAACCACCAGCCTGGAATCCCGGCGACTATTTTGACCTGGAAAGACAAGTGCGGTTATACCATGCCACATCATTTGGCAACGGTAATTATGGTGTAACGCCAAACGCCACTATTAAAGACAGGGTGAGAGCCGCTTCTAAAGCCACTGGTTACCGATTTAAAATCCTAAGTGGTGAAGCTCCTCAAAGCATTCCGAAGAACGTAAGCTTTACGATCAGGACCATTTGGCAGAATGCGGGTATAGCGCCTACTTATGAAAACTGGAATGTAATATTTGAACTGCAGAACGCAAGTAATGCGGTACTGTGGTCAGGAACTTCGACCAAAAAATTAAAACTTTTCTTACCCGCGGCAGCCGGATCTGCCACTTCGGATAAGTTCACGTTACCTCCTACCGTTCCAGCCGGAACCTATAAGCTGGTGGTAAGGGTGAAAGACCCTGCTAAGTACAGGCCCGATATACGCCTGGCGATAAATGGAAGAAATGCAGATGGCAGCTATACTATCTTCCCTTCTGTCGTAGTAAAATAATATCCCTATGTAGTCTGTAATAAAAAGCCAACGTATCATTTTACGTTGGCTTTCATTTTTTATCAGTTGATGAATTATTCCATTTGCTTGCTCCGATAAACACGGCCTTTGGCAACGTTGGAAGCTTAGTGATTTTTGTAATACTGAGCCAGGTCGAAAAAAGCTTGCTTGGGTATCCACTGCAAACCCTGGTAATATTCATTCCCAGTATGCTTCATCGACCTTACGATTCCATAGGACGCCATATCAAGATCATACTGCGGACTATCATCATACTCGTAATGGTAAGAAACAAAAGTGAAAACAAACGCTGCAAAAACATTCTCGCTTTCAAAATTATGCAGCAACTCAAGCAGGTATCTTGATTGAACAGCTTCATCCCTAACATAAGCACCATTCAAAATGGAGATATCCTTTCTCCAGTCAACAACGGACCAGCCCATCGATCCTTTATCATCAGCTCCCTTATAAGCGCAACATCCAAAGGCGGTAATACACACTGGTTTTTCAGTTTTCTTATAGCTCTTTAATTCTTTAATATAGGTTAGCTTATTATAAGACGACCTGTAGAGATCAACTCCGGCCAGGTCAAATATTTTCCAGTCAACTTTTTCCCAGGACCCGGATGCATAAGTGACTTGCCCATGAAACACTTTTTTGATCTCGCGAACTGCTTCCGCCAGGAACTCATTCAACTGTTTATTATAGTTACGTTTAATACCCAGCATATTTTTAAACTGGCTAACCGGGCTAAAAAGATTTTTCAGCCGGTCATCGTCAGTCTCACCTTTTATAAAGCCTTTTGTAAATAAACTCAATTCAGATCCAGTCACAAAAACGAGGTCGGGGTAAACCGTCCTTAGCTTTTCAGCAGCACCTGCACTTTGCACAATATGATCCAGCATACTATTCCTGTCATGATGGGTAAACGATGGAGAAAACCATACGGTCAATCCCATCTTTAATGCAATTTCGGAGGCTTCAGCGATCCGGTCGATACTAAGACCCGATATGCGAATGGCATTGCAATGCAACTCATTTTTTATAATGGCGATCTCTTTTGCGACAACTTCTAAATCAAATACTTTGCGCGACAATTCACCGTTTATCGTCGTTGTGCCAACATCGTAATTTATCCCTTTGTATTTCATATCTTTTTATCCGGGAAAGCCCTGGTTTTGCCACTAAGCTAAGCTGCCAAAGCCATTTCGATCTTTTTTAAATAAAGCGCATGCCAAAAAAACTTGTTCATAATCCATCCTGATCCTCCTAATTTCTTAACAATAAACTCGTTGGCGCTGTCAATTTAGGACTTAAATGCTATTCTTTATGCCATGCCGGCGTATTTCAAAAATTCGTGGAAATGGTTAAATAAATATCAACCGATTGAGAGTTATCTGGCAATTTTTCAAGAATTTTGCAGTCCAATTTAAAATTTACAAAATACCTATATGCCAAGTACATTGTTTGATAAAGTGTGGGATTCCCATGTAGTTAGCAAAATTGAAGATGGCCCGGATGTTTTTTTTATTGACCGGCATTTTATTCACGAAGTTACCAGCCCTGTGGCCTTCCTTGGGTTAGAGAGCCGGGGGCTTAAAGTAATGTTTCCTGAAAAAACATTTGCCACAGCTGATCACAACACTCCTACTATCAACCAGCACTTACCGGTCCAGGACCCGCTTTCAGCCAATCAGTTAAAGGCGTTGGAAGTCAATTCAGCCAAATATGGTATTTCGCATTGGGGATTGGGCAATCCAAAAAATGGTATTGTCCATGTGGTCGGGCCGGAAAATGGAATTACACTACCCGGCATGACGATAGTGTGTGGTGACTCACATACTTCTACTCACGGGGCTTTCGGCGCTATCGCCTTTGGTATTGGTACCTCTGAAGTGGAAATGGTGCTCTCTTCTCAATGCATCATGCAACCCAAGCCGAAGAAAATGCGCATTAATGTAAATGGCAAATTGGGCAAGGCCGTTACTCCAAAAGATGTTGTCCTTTATATCATATCCAAATTAACGGCTGCCGGCGCCACGGGTTATTTTGTTGAGTATGCCGGTGAGGTGTTTGAAAATATGAGTATGGAAGGCCGGATGACCGTTTGCAACATGAGTATTGAAATGGGCGCCCGTGGCGGCATGATCGCACCGGATGAAACAACCTTTGCTTATATCAAAGGAAAAGATAAAGCGCCAAAGGGAGAAGCCTGGGAAAAGGCATTGGCTTACTGGAAAACATTGAAAACCGATGCGGGAGCCAGTTTTGATGTGGAGCATAATTATGATGCCGCAGATATTGAACCGATGATCACTTATGGCACCAACCCGGGAATGGGTACTGGTATCAGCCAACATATTCCTGTTTCTAAAGAAGCCGGCAGTACCAAGGCCAGTTATGAAAAATCGCTCAACTATATGGGCTTTCATGAAGATGATGTGATGCTGGGCAAAAAAGTCGATTATGTTTTTATCGGAAGTTGCACCAACGGACGTATTGAAGACTTCCGTGCATTCGCGTCTATTGTAAAAGGCAGAAAGAAAGCGGAAAATGTGACGGCCTGGATCGTTCCCGGATCCCATATAGTAGAACAACAGATCAAAGATGAAGGAATACTCGATATCTTAACCGAAGCAGGGTTTCAATTGCGTCAGCCCGGTTGTTCCGCTTGTCTCGCCATGAATGATGATAAAATTCCTGCAGGCAAATATGCCGTGAGTACCAGCAACAGAAATTTTGAAGGCAGACAAGGCCCGGGCGCAAGGACCATGCTGGCTAGTCCCCTGGTAGCAGCCGCTGCGGCAGTAACAGGAGTGGTAACAGATCCACGGGAGCTGATTAATGATTAGTCAATGGCCAATAGACAATCAACAATTTGCCATAAAATCTAAAATCAAAAATTTAAATTCAAAAATCATACATGGCTTACGATAAATTTACATTGCTTACCAGTTCGGCTGTACCTATGCCGATTGAAAATGTGGATACCGATCAGATCATTCCCGCCCGTTTTTTAAAAGCGACCGAACGGACAGGTTTTGGTGATAACCTTTTTCGCGACTGGAGATATAATCCGGACAATACACCTAAAAAAGATTTCATTTTAAACAATCCTATTTATTCCGGAAGGATATTAGTTGCCGGGAAAAATTTTGGTAGCGGTAGTAGCCGCGAACATGCAGCATGGGCCATCTACGACTACGGATTCCGTTGCGTGATCTCCAGTTTCTTTGCTGATATTTTTAAGAACAACTCATTGAACATCGGCATACTGCCGGCGCAGGTTAGTGAAGTGTTCCTGAATAAACTATTTACTGCTATTGAAGCAGACCCCAATACTCAAATCGAAGTAAATCTTCCGGATCAATCCATCACCATCCTGGCAACCGGTGAAAAAGAATCGTTCAGTATCACCGGTTACAAAAAACATAACATGATGAATGGTTATGATGATATTGATTTTATGCAATCGCTCAAAAATGATATACAGACGCATGCTTCTAAAAGTATTTATTAGCCCCCGTCCGCCGGCTGGCGGGGAGCAATAGATACTCCAATTTAAACGCTCAAGTACTTAAGCATCGGCCCAAGCGCCTAATACAGATAATGCCACA
Organism: Chitinophagaceae bacterium; assembly: GCA_031412015.1. Lineage (GTDB taxonomy): Bacteria > Bacteroidota > Bacteroidia > Chitinophagales > Chitinophagaceae > Terrimonas_B. The sequence continues at coordinate 1,215 of JANOCH010000513.1, read as the reverse complement.
AAAGCCACGACATATTGAAATAATGGATACCACTCTCCGCGATGGAGAACAAACCAGCGGTGTATCCTTTTCGTCATCCGAAAAATTAACCATCGCACAGCTTTTACTAACGGAAGTAAAAGTGGATCGTATAGAGATCGCATCGGCCCGTGTTTCCGATGGAGAATTTGATGCGGTAAAAAAGATCACCAAATGGGCAAAGGCAAATGGCTTCTTAAATAAGGTAGAAGTATTGACATTTGTAGATGGCGACGTATCGGTTGACTGGATGCTGAAGGCCGGCGCCAAAGTAATGAACCTGTTGACAAAAGGTTCTTTAAATCACCTGACACATCAATTAAAGAAAAAACCGGAACAACATTTCGCGGACGTAGCCGCAGTGATAGCATTAGCAAGAAAAAAGGGTTTGGAATGTAACGTATACCTCGAAGACTGGAGTAATGGTATGCGTCATTCAAGGGAATATGTTTTTCAATATCTCGACTTCCTGTCTACGCAACCGGTAAAAAGGATAATGCTTCCCGACACGCTGGGTGTATTGATCCCTTCTGAAGTATTCGAATTCGTTTCTGAAATAGTAAAGCGCTATCCGCATATCCATTTTGATTTTCATGCACATAATGATTACGATCTCGGTACGGCCAATGTACTCGAGGGTGTAAAAGCAGGCGCTAAAGGAATACATCTCACTATTAATGGTATGGGCGAAAGAGCGGGTAATGCACCGTTGGCCAGTGCTATCGCTGTATTAAATGATTTCATGCCATCGGTTAAAACATCCGTTTCTGAAAAATCATTGTATAGCGTAAGTAAACTGGTGGAAACATTCTCTGGTTTTCGTATCCCCGCCAATAAACCGGTAGTAGGCGAAAATGTATTTACACAAACCGCCGGCATACATGCCGATGGTGACAAAAAAAATAAACTTTATTTCAGCGACCTGATGCCGGAGCGATTTGGCCTTCAACGAAAATATGCTTTGGGAAAGATGAGCGGCAAGGCGAATATTGAAAATAATTTGCAGCAACTGGGTATCCAGCTTTCTGATGGCGATCTGAAAAAAGTTACTCAGCGCATCATTGAACTCGGCGATAGAAAAGAAGTAGTAACACAAGCTGATCTGCCCTATATCATATCAGATATTTTAGACAGCAATACCATCGACGAAAAGGTGAGAATAGAGAACTATGTACTCACCCATTCTAAAAACCTAAA
>JANOCH010000512.1:0-9526 GCA_031412015.1 Chitinophagaceae bacterium | reverse complement strand
TGCAATGGCTAAACCATCGCCTCCATTATTTCCTTTGCCGCAAAAAATATGAAATGAATTATCCGTATAGTTGTTACGCTCCAGCCAATCGACGCATTGTGACGCGGCTCTTTCCATCAGGTTGATTGAACTGATGGGCTCATGCTGAATGGTATATTGATCCCATAACCGGATCTGTTCTGCCGAAAAGAGTTTCATAACGGTTTTGCTTTTAGGTATTCCATACCTGCAAGGTCGTTTTGATCCGGTAGCGGCTCATAAAGGTATGGCAAACCTTATCAAACTTAAAGTTGAGAAACTATTTTCAAAGCGGGAGTACTTATTTAAGCTGAGCCACGGAGCCGGGCTCACCAGCCTCATTCTCCTTTACATCAGTCTGCAGAGCTCTTGTAAGGGATTCATATTCTTCCGAATCGTCTTCCTTATTGTTTCGTTTCTGTTCATAATCCCCAAACAGGTTATAAGACTTGCTGGCAGCGCGGTAGATATTGCTGTTATATTTATTACCTAAAATAATGATCGTCACTTTTTCATCGACCAACCTGGCGAAAGCAGCATTGCAACCATGCCAGCGGCCAAAATGGTAGATCACTTTTTTGCCATTGGGTATCATCAGCATTCTCCAGCCCAATCCATAGTTATGGATGGAAGGCCTTTCATTGCTGTAAGGAGTGAAAGCCGAATCAAGAAATGCCTTACTAAGAAACTGTTCGGTATATAAAGCCTGGTCCCATTTCAGCAGGTCCTGCGGCGTGGTATAAATATTCTTGTCACCATAAGTGCCATCGGTCATATCATTCTGCCAAAAACCGCCAGTAGCTTTAAACGTCGGGGTAGCCCTCGCCGTATCGGCCAACGTAAAAACGAAAGTATTTTTCATTTGGAGCGGACCAAAAACCTGCTCCTGCATAAAGGCAGGAAAGGTCTTACCCGACACCTTTTCTATGATTAGTGCTATCAGCACAAAGTTGGTATTGCAATAGTTGAAACGTTTTCCAGAGGAATAACTCAGGTTTGGTTTTTTAGTAATCAGGAAATCTAACACATCGTTGTTGTTGATGTATTCCTTATTCTTCTTTTCAGCTTCCATGAAATAAAGGTAATTGGGCAGCCCGCTGCGATGACTCAACAACATTTGCACGGTAATACCTGCATAGGGAAACGCGGGAAAAAATTTATGCATTGAATCATTCAATGACAATTTATTTTCCTGCACCAGGCGTAAGAGGGCCATCGCGGTAAAAGTCTTTCCGGTAGACGCTATATGTAATGGAGTCGAGCTTGTCAACGAATCTTTTGTTCGCAGGTCCGCGAAGCCGGCATACTTTTCATAAACAATAGCGCCGTCTTTGGCCACCAGTATACTGCCGTTGAACCCTCTTTTTACAAGCAATGAGTCAAAAAAAGAAGTTAAGACGCGACGATACTGTCGAAATTCCTGCTTATCCAGTTGTCTAGGCGTTGGCGGATAGTACTGAAGGGAGTCTTCCCTGTGTGTGATTTCGCTGTTAGAAGCGGCTTCGTTACAGCCATAGATCAATACCAGCAAGGCGATAGTGTAGATAGTGGTTTTCAATAGAGATCAGTTTTAACAAAATTACCTGGTGCACAAATTGAGCCATAACTCAAGTTTTCCCCACAGGTAAATTTATCTTAATAACGTGATAGTTATATTTGCAGTATGGCAATTACAGAAAAAACTAGCTATCCAAAAGAAAAAATACGCATACTCTTCCTGGAAAATATCAGTGACCTTGCGGTAAAAAACTTTCAACGACAGGGATATACGCAAGTAGAAAAGATCAGTAAGGCTTTGACCGAAGATGAATTGATCAAAGAAATAAAGGATGTACATATACTGGGTATCCGTTCCAAGACACAGATCACCGAAAAAGTACTGGAAGCAGCTAAAAAATTACAGGTCATCGGCTGCTTTTGCATCGGTGTAAACCAGGTCAATTTGAAAGCCGCTACCAAAAATGGTGTGGTGGTCTTTAATGCTCCTTATTCCAACACCCGTTCGGTAGCTGAATTGGTAATGGGGTTAGCCATTATGCTGATCCGCCGCATACCTGATAAAAATAAGGCTGCGCATGAAGGCATCTGGATGAAGGATGCCAAAGGCAGTTTTGAATTGAGGGGAAAAACATTGGGTATTATCGGGTACGGTAATATCGGTAGCCAGGTAAGTGTATTGGCAGAAGGATTGGGCATGAAAGTCATCTTTTATGATGTGGAGACCAAGCTTCCCATGGGTAATGCGAGTGATGGAAAAACACTGAAAGAAGTTTTGAACAGGGCCGATATTATAACCATGCATGTTCCGGAAACTTCTCAGACAAAAAACATTATCAATAAGACCACGCTAAAGCAATTTAAAAAAGGAGCTATACTTATCAATTATGCAAGGGGAGAGGTGGTGGACCTCGATGCATTGAGGAAATTTATCCTCGATGGGCATGTCGGAGGAGCTGCCATCGACGTGTTTCCCTGGGAACCTGAAAAAAACGGGGACCGGTTTCAAAATCCTTTGCAGGACCTGCCAAATGTGATCTTAACCCCCCACATAGGCGGATCTACAGAAGAAGCTCAGCAAAATATCGGGGAAGATGTGAGTATCAAGCTGTTAAACTACCTTGAAAAGGGGATCACCTTCGGTTCGCATACGGTACCGGCACTGGCTTTGCCCCCACAGGAAGGCTCGCACCGGATTCTGCATATTCACAATAATGTACCGGGTGTTTTATCCGCTATCAACACCCAACTTTCAAAGCATAACATCAATATCGTAGGTCAGTATTTGAAGACCAATGAGGAGATCGGTTACGTGGTGCTGGATGTAGATAAGAAATTATCGGCGCAGGCCCTTGGATTATTGAAGGAAGTGAAGGAGACGATCAAAGTAAGGATGTTGTATTAATCTGTAAACTATGTCGAACGAGATCATAAAGAATCTGCTTGACGCGTTAAGCGTTTCGCCGGATAATATCCCATTGAGGTTGCAGGTGGCTACGATGATGATGCAGGAGAAAATGTATTCGGATGCGGCCTCGCAATACCAGGAAATTTTGAGCCGCAGCTATGGCAATAACAAGGCCCAGCTTGGCCTGGCCGCCAGTTATTATTATCAGCAAAAATATTCCGCGGCGATCATTATATATGAACAACAGCAAACGCAGCTATCCAAAGACGAAAAGGTTTTGTTTATTAAATGCCTGATCAAAGAAAACTCCATCGGCCAGGCTATTGATCTTTACCAGCAACTAGTAGCATCCAATCCCGGATTTGCCGATGACGAGATTGATTCCCACCTGCGGCTTACCTCATCATCCGCCATGATCGACGACGATCTTTTCCCCGATGAGGATAGCGCCTATTTCATGGAAAAACCCAATTTGAAATTCGCGGATGTGGGCGGCATGAAAAGAGTAAAAGATGAAATTTCCATCAAGATCATCGAACCCTTAAAAAACCCCGACCTGTATAAGGCGTTTGGTAAAAAGATCGGCGGTGGTATTTTATTATACGGACCTCCCGGATGTGGTAAAACTTTTATTGCAAAGGCTACCGCTGGTGAGATCAATGCGAAGTTCATCAATATTGGTTTGCATGATATACTGGATATGTGGATAGGCAATAGTGAAAAGAACCTGCACGAGATATTTGAAATGGCCAGGCGCAATACTCCCTGTGTTTTGTTTTTTGACGAAGTAGATGCGATGGGCGCCAGCCGAAGTGATTTGAAACAATCGGCCATGCGTCATGTGATCAACCAGTTTTTGGCGGAGATGGATGGCGTGGATTCTGATAACGAAGGCGTGCTGATACTGGCAGCGACCAATGCTCCCTGGAGTGTTGATCCGGCTTTCAGAAGACCGGGTCGTTTCGATCGTATCATTTTTGTAGAACCACCTGATGAAACAGCGAGGGAAGAAATGCTTCGGTCAATGCTGCAGGGAAAACCGGTTGCCGAAATAGATACCAAAAAGATCGCCGGCAGCTCCGCCGATTATTCCGGTGCGGATCTGAAAGCGGTAATAGATATTGCGATAGAAGATAAGCTTAGAGAATCGATGAGTAAGGGCAGTATTCAACCCCTGAATACAAAGGACCTGTTGAAGGCGGTAAAGCAACACCGACCTACAACTTCCGAATGGTTTTCATCGGCCCGTAACTATGCTCTGTATGCGAATGAATCGGGATTGTATGATGACATACTAAAGTATTTAAAGATCAATCGCGGGAATAAATAATGAGTATATACATGCTTTTGGAAAGAGCCCGCTTATTACTGGAACAGGGAAGAACGAATGATGCCATCAGGGAAGTGAAGCTGTTTTTGCAAAAATATCCTGAGAATGATGAAGCCCTGTCTCTATATGCCCGTTGCCTGTATGATAAAAATGAGATCAAGGAAGGAATAGAAATAATACTCCAGGCTATTCGTATTGACCCGGAAAACAGTTTTTATTTTTATCTCCTTGCGTTCGGATATTACAAGAAAGACGAACACTTTGCCGCGTTGGATAATTTAAACAGGGCCATCAGTTTGAATCCCTATAACCCGGAGTATTTTGGATTAACCGCTTTTGTTCATCTCGAAGAAAAAGATTTTAAGCTGGCGCTTGAAAAAGCGGATGAAGGTCTTGCGCTTGACCCGGAAAATATTACCTGCCTCAATGCCCGTTCCACAGCGCTAAACAAACTAAAGCGAACCGACGATGCCATCGAAACCATGCAGGATGCGTTGGCGCAGGACCCGGATAATGAATTCACCCATGCAACAGTCGGCTGGAATTTTTTAGAAAAAGGAAAACATAAGGATGCCGCGAAACATTTCCGCGAGGCGTTGAGAATAAATCCTGATCACCGCAACGCCAGGGCGGGATTGAAGGAAGCATTGAAATCTAAAATACCACCGTATAAATGGTTGTTGCAATATAGTTTCTGGGTAAATAACAAAGGTAAAAAGGCAAGATGGGTAATACCGATCGCTCTCTATATTGCCGTAAGGGCACTTTCGGGAGTATTAGGTTCTAATGAATCAACAGCTTTTGTTGGCAGTATAATAATAGCGTTGTACCTGGTCTTTGTGGTCACGTCCTGGATCATTAACCCGCTGGCTAATTTTTTCCTGTTATTTCACCGCGATGGTAAATATGCGCTGGACCTTACAGAAAGATGGACAGCTATCACCGTTGTAACTTCTCTTGTTTTGGGCTGTATCGCTTTTTTACCGACGTTGTCAATGACCACAAAAGATGAATTTTATCCGCCATTTTCGATGATTGCCGTTGTATTCTGGTTGATGGCAATGCCATTGGGAGATATTCAATACCCATTGTCTGTTAAAAATACCGGAACAGCGAATAAAGCCGCGCTAATTCTTGTGTCAACAGGCCTTCTAACTATAATGCTTGCATTTCTTTATTTCCCCGCGGCGATCATCACCGGCGCCATATTTCTTATCGGGTTTATCCTCAACAACTGGCTGGGGATTTTTAGATAGTCAGTCTAATTCTGAAAACAACCCACTATTATCCGAACAAGCTATTTATTTGCTGAATCGACAGTAGCCAGTATTTCATTACAAGGATTACTTATTACCTTCATTTCCTTTTGTTCCACACCGAGATCAATTCCGTCTATATTTTTTGAACGCAACGTACGTTTGATTTCTTCCTTTGTTGTTTCTTTTATCTTGATCTCAATGGTATACCGATCCCGGGCCATGAATCTTCGCGGATCACGAACAAATGAATAAATATTCTTTCTATCATTCCAGGGTCCCCTGTATTCTACATCCATCATTGCCGGGCCTGCACCATTTCTGAATATTGGGTGGCAACTGGCACATTTTGCCCGGAACAAAGAGTTTCCAGCCATCCAATCAAGGTATTGATCCGTAGTATCCATGGGTTGCGGGTCTGTCCAGTTGATGCTTCCGCTATCGGTTGCAACTCCTTTAAATACCTGCATAGAACTGTCGAAATATTGATTAGGGATGGAAATCTTGATGGGCTTTATGATTTCTACCCGTTCGCCATTCGACATACCGTTTACATAAATCATTCCCCCGCTTTTTAATAATCGCCCGTTTGATTCAGTAGATAACCCCGCGGCGAAAATCTCCACGGGAGAGAGGGCTTCTTTAATTTCCAGTTGTATCGTTCCACTGACATTAAATGAACCTGCTGTAATTTTGATAATTGAACCGTGAAGCGTTTTTATAGAAGTATCTTCGCCTGAGTCGATTGAATATAGCTGTAAAGCCAGCATATCGGAAGTAAAAGGTTTGGATATTGATTTATCCTTATTGGTACAGGCAACCAGGTATAACAAGAGGAGGGGTACAATTATACTTTTCATAAGCAGTTTCAAGGTTTAACCGGTCATTTTCAATCCCACCAGAACCAGTGCTGCTAGATTATTAAAGTAAAGCCTCTCTATCGAAAATTTAATTTCCCATATTTTCAATATTTATTGAAAATAAAGTAAGTTTGTGTATCAAACCGACACGACATGAAAGTAGTAATCATAGGAGCTGGCTTCGGAGGTCTAAAATTAGCCCGTAAACTCAATAATAAACCCGGCTTTGACGTGGTGCTGATCGATAAATTCAACTATCACCAGTTTCAGCCTTTATTTTACCAGGTCGCCACGGCAGGGCTTGACGCCAGTAATATTTCCTTTCCGCTCCGAAAAGTTTTTCAACATAGTAAAAATGTAAGAATACGGTTAGCAGAGTTGAAGCAGGTACTGCCTGTAGCAAATAAAGTGGTGACGGATGCTGAAGAGATTGTTTATGATGTACTGGTGCTGGCCACAGGTGCGGATACCAATTTTTTCGGCAATGCACAATTGGCCGGTCATGCATTTCCCATGAAATCTACCGTGGAGGCTTTGCAGTTGCGTTATCGCTTATTGCAAAACCTGGAGAATGCGCTTACCATAAAGGATGAAAACGAACTACAGCGACTGATGAACATAGTCGTAGCGGGTGGTGGACCGACAGGAGTTGAAGTGTCGGGCGCATTGGCGGAAATGAAAAAGTATATACTGCCTAAAGAATACCCGGAGCTTGATTTCAGCAAGATGAATATCTATCTGCTGGAAGGCTCGCCCAAAACACTCGGCGCCATGAGTGTAAAATCATCTGATGATTCCTGTAAATATCTTAAGAAACTAGGCGTAACGGTAATGACCGATACATTGGTCAAAGATTATGATGGTCGTGATGTGCTGCTTAATAATGGAAACAAGATACCGGCCAGGACGGTGATATGGGCGGCAGGTATCAAAGGAAATGTTCCGGAAGGAATTGATGACAAACTAATAGTTCGTGGGAATCGGATCAAAACAGACCGGCATTGTAAAGTGGAAGGGTATGATAATATTTATGCCATCGGTGACCTGGCTTATATGGAAACGCCAAAATTTCCGAATGGTCATCCGCAGGTGGCGCCGGTCGCTATGCAGCAGGCGGCCTTGCTGGCGGATAACCTGGTAAAAACAGAACGCAGATCTTCTTCCTTATATGATTTTGAATATTTCGATAAAGGTTCCATGGCTACTGTAGGAAGAAATCTTGCTGTGGTGGATATACCGAAACCTAAGTTGCATTTCGGGGGTTTTTTAGCCTGGATGATCTGGATGGGATTGCACCTGATGCTGATACTGGGAGTCAAGAACCGGTTCTTTGTTTTTTGTAACTGGCTGTATAACTATTTTACGTACGATCAGAACCTCCGGCTAATGTTCAAGGAATTCAACCGGGCAACGCCAGATCCCTCAGTTGAGCTTGTCAATAAACCGTAAAGAACTATAACTGGGTAGCTAAAGTTTTTTGAGGATCTTCCTTGCCCTTGAATGGAATGCCGCTGATTCATAATTCCAGCGGTCTTCAATGATCGTTTTCAGTTCTGTTTTTATTTCCGGGTATTCTTTGGAAAGATTTTCCAGTATGGTTAGTGAAAATGCTTTGACCGCCGCAGCTTCTTCGGGTGAACTGATATAGTTAAAACAAAGATTCATCACTTGCCCCTGTAATTTTTTGGGAATGGCGATATCCTGCAGCAAACGAACCGTATTGCGTTTAACGGAACCGTGAAGGTTTAGTTTTTCTAAATTCTTCAGCAATTGGGAAAAATGTTTTTGAATGAAGTTGGGATGTGCGATAACAGCATTGCTCAATGCCCATGACGCTCTTTGTACAACCCGGTATTCATCGTTTAAGAAAAGTCCAAACAGTTCATCAAACCTTGCCTGCGAATCACCGATCCAGTCAACGATCGCAAGACAGTTGGCTTTGGAATGTTCTTTTAATATTTGCTCCCGAAGTTTCATTACGGATGCAAATAAATAACTTTAGCTATAAATACAACTGATTTAAATGAAAAGGATTTTAATTGTGATCTCTTCTGCCTTTTGGCTGACTGCCTGTACGAATGAAAAGAAAGAGCGGGGTTTAGTGGTGATACAAACGGATTTTGGAATGAAGGATGGGGCGGTGGCGGCTATGCGTGGTGTCGGCTATGGAGTATCAGCCGACCTGGTCATTGCTGATCTTACGCATGAGATCCCTGTCTATAATATATGGGAGGCAGCGTATCGGTTAGAGCAGGTAATTAATTACTGGCCGGCCAATACCGTATTTGTTTCGGTGGTAGATCCGGGTGTAGGCACCGACCGTAGATCTGTGGTAGTGAAAACAAAAAAGGATCATTATATCGTTACGCCGGACAATGGTGTGTTGACATTGATAGCAGAATCGGAAGGTATCGAGGCCATACGGGAGATAGATGAAAAAGTAAATCGTCGCGAAGGTTCATCAGCATCCTATACATTTCATGGTCGCGACGTCTATATGTACACAGCCGCCCGACTGGCTGCAGGAAAAATTTCATTTGAGGAAGTGGGGCCAGCGCTTGCTGAACCGATCAAAGCTATTCCTTACCAACGGGCCGTATCTGATAATGGCTGGTTAAAAGGAAATATCCCAATACTGGATGTACAATACGGAAACGTGTGGACTAATATCCCGGACTCGCTTATCAAAAATGCAGGTATTAAAACCGGTGATAGCCTGCTGGTCCGGATATCATTTAAAGACTCCTTTGTGTACTCAGATAAAATTCCTTTTGTAAATACTTTTGGTGGCGTAACAGAAGGAAAAGCGCTGAGCTATATGAATAGCCTGATGAACTTTTCAATAGCCATCAATATGGGAAATTTTGCGGCGGTCCATAAAATTGCTACCGGACCAGACTGGACGATAAGTATAAAGAAATGACCGGTAAGGAATTGGTAGACAATAATTTAACGGACCCCGGTCATTAATTTTAATCCTCCTGCAAGATAGTAATTTTTCCTATAATTTACATTATGTTAAATGGCGCACGGTCGTGTATTAATACAAAAACGGCTCGGCTTCTTTCGTGAGAACTTCGAAGAGCGTTTAACTGTTGCGAGACTACCCTATTTGCAAGAGCATAATATTTTCTTAGTGCAGTTTTAAGTTGAACAG
>JANOCH010000511.1:0-1585 GCA_031412015.1 Chitinophagaceae bacterium | reverse complement strand
CTTTATCCTGCAAGGCGATCTCACTATATTTCTGCCTCACTATCTCTTTGAGTTGATTATCTGTTTGCATAAAATTTATTTTAATTATTGATTGTAATATTGCGATGAATGAATTCAAAAAAAATCAACAGCAGCCATCCTTATTCACATACGAGACAAAAAATGTTTCAAAAATAGAACGATACTGGTCCCATGCTTTGCCATCAATACAATAACAAACACTGGCGCCTTCAATCGTTCCTTTTATCAATCCCACGTTTTTTAATTCTTTTAAATGCTGGCTGATGGTTGCCTGTGCCAACCCCAACTCTTCTACAAGATCACCACAAATACAAGCCTGTGATTTGATCAGGTGCTGGAGGATCGCGATACGGGCCGGATGACCTAACGCCTTCATCATGGAAGCCAGCTTGTTCTGCTTGTCGGTAAATATTTCTGATTTCGTCAATCCCATATCAATCGCAATATTACGATAATTAATATATTCACCAAATTTTTTTATTGAGTATTGCCTCACACTTGACAGCTGCAATTTATGGAGATTGAATATTAGTTGTTCCCTAATCAACTATTCTTTTCCATTCAGGGTGTCTTTTGATATAGGCTACTACCAAAGGACATAGTGGTATCAGTTTGAGATTATTTTTTTCAATATAGGTAAGTGTTTTTTCGATGATGGCAGTAGCCGCTCCCTTGCCCTCCAGTTCGGCTGGCACTTCTGTATGTAGTAAGGCGATTTTACCAGGAAGTTGTTTGTATTCTATAATGGCAATGTTTCCATCAACATTCATTTCGAAACGATTGCCGGCTTCATTTTTTTCCAGCTCGAGAGTTATATATTCTTCTTTCACTTAACTAAGTTTTTTGCTGATTAATAACTAAGACTACCAAATACACCATTCTTATAATCGGCGATGGCCTGCTCCGTTTCTTCCTGTGTATTCATCACAAAATTGTCTTTGGCTGCTACCGGTTCTTCAATCGGTTCTGCTGACAGAAATAAGACCTGTGAATATTCCTCAGCAGTTATGATTATCTCGTCATTGTCTTTTTCAAAAACGACCAGGTTGTGAGCAGTAACAGTTTCCTGGTTGATGCAAAGTTTTCCTTTGGCTATATACAACAGAGTCCAATAGCCGGCGATAGCTGTAAACTGTACCCGTTTGCCCTGCTCAATTTCGCCGGCAAGGGAAATGATGGGAGTGAAAGTTTTTATCGGACCTGTTGAACCATCATAGCTGCCGCTTGCCAACCGCAGGTTTACACCATCCTGTTGTAATACTTTTGGTAGCTGGTCTTTGGTGAAAGATTGATAGGAAGGTTCATCCCATTTATTGACTTTAGGAACATTTACCCAAAGCTGGATAAATTCTTGTACACCACCATGGTCTAAAATGTGTTGGGACGGACCTTCGCTATGTAACAATCCTTTACCGGCAAACATCCATTGTACATCACCGGCCCGTACTGTTTCATCATGGCCTGCATTATCCTTATGGTAGCCTTCGCCCTGCAGCATAAAGGTGACAGGGGCAAAACCGCGATGGGGATGGGGATGGATCCTGTGCTGCGAACCTGGCGAAAT
>JANOCH010000510.1:0-6574 GCA_031412015.1 Chitinophagaceae bacterium | reverse complement strand
CGGAAAGGTATGATGGTTAGCAGTATCAGTTTAATGGCTCCGAATTCTTCAAAGCCAGCATTCAAACAAGAAGCAGATAAACTAATCATCAATTGCCAGCAAATAATCAGGAAGGGCGATACCACCGGTATTATCATCAATTATGAGGGGATTCCCTCTGATGGTCTTATCATTTCAAAAAACAAATATGGTCATCGCACTTTTTTCGCTGACAACTGGCCCAACCGTGGTCATAACTGGTTGCCCGGTTTGGATGATCCAGCCGATAAGGCTTCTGTTGAATTCATCGTCACGGCTCCGCAACATTACCAGGTGGTGGCCAATGGTATACTCGTTGAAGAAACCAACCTTTCAAATAATAAAAAACTAACGCATTGGAAAGAAGATGTTCCTGTCGCCACTAAAGTCATGGTAATAGGTGCAGCGGATTTCGCCGTCAACCTTTCCGGCATGATAGATAATTGTATCCCGGTATACAGTTGGGTGTTTCCTGAAGACAGGGAAAAAGGTTTTTATGATTACGGACTGGCCATGGAAATAATGCCCTTCTTTATCAAAAATGTTGGCCCTTATGGTTATAAAAAATTAGCCAATGTACAATCCAAGACAACTTTTGGCGGGTTAGAAAATGCGAATACGATATTTTATCATGAGAATTCCATTGATGGAACCCGGAGATCAGAAACACTCTTGTCCCATGAAATCGCTCACCAGTGGTTTGGCAATATGGCCACTGAAAAAAGTTTTGCGCATCTCTGGCTTAGCGAAGGGTTCGCTACCTATATGACCATACTTTATATGGAAAATAAATACGGTGCAGACACTGCAAACAGTATGATCGAAGAAGACAGGCAGGAAATTATTGAATTTGTCAAAACAAGTGATCGCCCGGTAGTAGATGATACCAAAGATTATATGGAGTTATTAAACGCCAACAGTTATCAGAAAGGCGGCTGGGTATTGCATATGCTTCGCAAACAGTTAGGCGACACTATTTTTTGGAGATCCGTCCGCAGTTACTATGCCACTTATGCAGGTAAAAACGCGGACACAAAAGACCTCCAGCATATTTTTGAAAAGGTATCAGGAAAGAATCTTGCCACTTTTTTCCAGCAATGGCTTTATACACCTGCGCTGCCAAAGCTGGAAGTGAATTGGCGCTACCTTCCCAACGAGAAGAAGGTATCCCTCACGGTAAAACAATTGCAAAAAACTCTTTTTTCTTTTCCATTGGACATACAATTAAATACTGGTGCAGTAACAAAAGCGATCAACATTTCGAAACAGGAGGAAACATTTTTCATTTTTGTAAAAGAAAAACCCGCTAAACTTGTATTGGACCCCAACACCGTTTTGTTATTTACGGGAACTGTCATAGAGAATAAATAGTCTGCCTGTATTACAATAGTATGCCCGAATTGAACGGCCGTCGTTTTCCATAAAACCTCGCAAAAATCCAGTAAAACACGTCCAACCTGTTGATACATTTTCTCTAACTTCCGTCCGATAACCTTCGGATCATGCTTGTAAAAACGTTTGGCAGTGCTGTTTACGGAGTAGAAGCTATTTCCATCACTATTGAGGTCAACTGGATCCCTTCTTCCGGCAAAGATCCGATGATCGTTGGCTTACCTGATAATGCAGTGAAAGAAAGTATGCAACGGATCGAAAGCACTTTTAAAACAAACGGTTATCAATTACCCCGGACAAAAATCGTAGTTAACCTCGCTCCTGCTGACATTAAAAAAAGCGGAACTCCTTTTGATCTCCCGATCGCCCTGGGAATTTTAGGCGCTTCCGAGCAATTGGAAAAAAGCGAAGCCATGTCCAACTATGTTATCATGGGAGAACTTAGCCTCGACGGAGAAGTAAGACCTATCAAAGGCGCATTGCCCATTGCCATACAGGCAAGAAAAGAAGGATTTAAAGGATTGATAGTTCCAAAAGCTAATGCAAAGGAAGCCGGTATGGTCAACAACCTGCAGGTATACGGCGTTACTCATATCAAAGACGTTATTGATTTTTTTGAAAATGATGAAACAGGATTAGAACCTGTTGTTATTAACACACGAGAAGAATTCTTTCATTCACAGTATGATTTTGAAATAGATTTTACCGACGTCAAAGGGCAGGAAAATATAAAACGGGCCCTGGAAATCGCGGCAGCAGGCGGTCACAATGCTATATTGATCGGACCACCGGGAGCCGGAAAGACAATGCTGGCCAAAAGATTGCCAACCATACTTCCTCCACTCAGTTTACAGGAAGCCTTAGAAACTACCAAGATCCATTCTGTAGCCGGTAAATTACCGGAAAATTCAACGCTGGTTTCCAAACGCCCTTTTCGTTCACCACATCATACCATATCCGATGTGGCATTGGTTGGCGGCGGAGGCATTCCTCAACCTGGTGAAATTTCATTAGCACATAACGGTGTTTTATTTTTAGATGAGTTGCCTGAATTCAAGCGCACGGTTTTAGAAGTAATGCGTCAGCCAATGGAAGAAAGAAGGGTAACCATTTCGAGAGCTAAAGTGGCCGTTGATTTTCCTGCTTCCTTCATGCTGATCGCTTCTATGAATCCCTGTCCTTGTGGATTCTACAATCACCCCGACAGGGATTGCACCTGTCCGCCGGGTACCGTTCAAAAATATTTGAATAAAATATCAGGGCCATTACTTGACAGGATCGATCTGCATGTGGAAGTAACTCCGGTTGCCTTTAGTGAATTATCTTCTCTCAGGGAGCAGGAAAATTCCGCAACGATCCGGGACCGGGTTATCGTAGCAAGAGATATACAGGCGGAGCGGTATAAAAACAATCCCGGTATTTATTGCAATGCGCAGATGAGCAGTAAAATGCTGAAAGAAATTTGTGTTATCAGCCAGGTCGGCGCTAATTTATTGAAAGCTGCCATGGAAAAATTGAATTTATCCGCCCGTGCGTATGATCGTATATTGAAAGTGTCGAGAACCATCGCCGATCTGTCGCAAAGCCCTGACATAAAACCAGAACACCTGGCCGAAGCCATTCAATACCGAAGCCTTGACAGGGAAGGTTGGGCAGGGTAAAGGTTTGAGGTTTAAGGTTTGAGGTTTAAGGTTATACAGCGTTACGTCCCAAATTCAGGCTCTTTCCCTTGCGGAGTATGCTCGGACTTCCTACTCCTGACTACCGACTCCCTTCCCCGCCTGTTATCTTGTCATTTTTCCCGAACTTGTACGATGTTTGAGTGTTAGTAACCTTTATCAATCCTGCATTCCTTTTTATGAAGATTTTATTGCATTATTTAAAGCCGCATAAATGGCTGGTTATACTTGTTCTCACATTGGCCGCTATTAATATTGGCTTTTCATTAATTGATCCGATACTATTAGGTAAACTAATTAACCTTGCCGCCAGTAAAGTTAATGCCCCCAATGATTTTGGATGGGACCGGTTTTTCAATTCTTTCTCCTGGGAAAAACCAGGTGTTTGGTTCATTGTTACCTGTTCCATTTCGGTGGCCATGGTCAGCCGTATTGCCAAAAATTTCCAGGACTATTTTTTGAATTTAGTTATTCAGAAATTCGGAGCCAAAGTTTTTACCGACGGATTACAGCATGCGATGAAATTGCCCTACCAGCAATTTGAAGATCAGCGCAGCGGGGAAACACTTTCTATTTTAACCAAAGTAAGAAGTGATGTAGAAAAATTCATGATCAATTTCATCAATATTTTGTTCGGGGTGATCATAGGGATCGTATTTGTTTTTGTTTATGCCGCGATTTTTATTCATTGGAGTATTCCTGTCGCCTACTTAGTTGGGATTGCCTTACTTACTATTATCACCAACGCGTTGAGTAAAAAGATCAAGATCATACAAAAAAATATTGTCGGACAAACCACGGCCCTGGCTGGTTCCACCACTGAGTCATTAAGAAATATTGAATTGGTAAAAAGTCTTGGTCTAACCCGGCAGGAAGTAGAGCGGCTTAATAAAAACACCTACAAGATCCTCGGCCTAGAATTGACCAAAGTGAAAAGAATAAGAAGCATCAGTTTTATCCAGGGCACCATGGTGAATACATTGCGCCAGGTGATACTTTTTATTTTAATGTGGCTGATCTTTAAAGATAAAATGGATGCCGGTCAATTGGTGACCATGCAGATATTTTCCTTCTTCGTATTCGGGCCTTTGCAGGAAATAGGAAATATCCTTTTGTCGTACAGGGAGGCAGAAGCCTCGTTAAATAATTTTGATGCCCTTATGAAGAAAGCCCCGGAGCTTGATCCCGTTAATCCAAAACCGTTGGGTGATATCCAGACATTATCATTTAAAAATGTCGCTTTTCAGCACAAGACTGCATCGCAAAAAGCCATTAACAATATCACATTTGATGTACGTGTTGGAGAAACCATCGCTTTTGTGGGACCGAGTGGCAGTGGAAAATCAACACTCATGAAATTGTTAGTCGGACTATATCGTCCGCAGGAAGGAAAGATATTGTATAACAACCTGGATGAAACAGAAATTATTTTTGATGACCTCCGCAACCAGATCGGTTTTGTAACACAGGACACCAATCTTTTCTCCGGTACTATCAAAGAAAATCTATTGTTCGTCAATCCAGCCGCCACAGAAGAGGAAATCACAGATGCCTTGAATAAAGCGGCCTGCCAGAATTTATTGTCGAGGGCGGAAAAAGGATTGGAAACTATGATCGGAGAAGGCGGCTTGAAACTATCCGGTGGTGAAAAACAACGATTGTCTATCGCAAGGGCTTTGTTACGTCAACCCAAACTTTTATTGTTTGATGAAGCTACTTCCGCGTTGGATTCATTGACCGAAGAAGAGATCACCGATACCATTCGCGATATTTCCCTGCTGGGAAACCAGATCACTATTTTAATTGCACACCGTCTGTCGACCATCATGCATGCGGACAGGATCTATGTATTGGAAAAAGGCGATGTCGTAGAAACAGGCACACATGAAGCATTGCTGGAAGAGAAAGGTTTGTACTATGCGATGTGGCGCCAGCAGATCGGTGAGAGAAAAACAAAACTTCTGACCGCATAAAGTCCAGCTATGTCCTTTCTTTCATTCCTGGGATTGGGTCCCGATAATATCAAAGAAGCTTTACGCAAAGGAGCTGCGATCATTGATGTAAGAACGGCCAACGAATTTGACATGGGAAAGATCCCGGGTTCTGTAAATATTCCCGTTGATCGAATTGATATCAACTCCATACGGATAAAAGGAATGAACAAGCCCATTATTTTTTGTTGCAACTCCGGGCACAGAAGCAGGCAGGCTTTGGCGATCATGAAAGAAAAGGGTTTGAGCGAAGCCTATGTAGTGGGTAATTGGGAAAGACTGTTGAGGATAGTAAATAGTTTACATTAAAATCTTGGGTTTTCTGATCATTCTTTATCAATAAGAGTTGACTGAATACAGGCACACGGATGACACTGATGGGACGGATGGCAACGGATTTTTTTATTCTGCTTCGCGGAATAAAAACGGATAGTGGCTTACTAATTCCATTTTACTTTTTTCAATCCGGAAATATCCGATAGACAATCCTTGAAATCCGATAGCTATCGGATCTATCCGATCCGTGTTCAATCCCTCACTCCGGTTTCTCATCCTTCGCCTTCCACAGATCGGTAAAGAAATTTGACTTTTCCAATTCTTCCATATCACTCAATTCAAGTTCGAGGGCTTTTGTACTTTTTGTTATTTCGATCAGCGAGATAGCCAGGGAAGCTAAGAGACTCAAGAGACTTAAAGCAAAAACATATTCAGTTAGAGCTATCCACTGCTGGTAAACACCGTACATGGTGATTACGCAACACAGAAAACTAAATACACCCAGGCCTTGCATGTATCTTACTAAGTTGATCCGCTGGCGCAGAATTCTAATTTGCTTTAAAAGGAGATGATTCTTCTCACCACGCATATATTCATCGTGTAGTTTGCGGATAAGATTTGCCAGAGCCAGGTAACGGTTGGTATAGGCCAGTAACAATAAACTGATAGCGGGAAATAATAAAGCCGGTGTGTTAAAGGTGATCTCCATACTCAAAAATCAATAAAATTCCGGTATAAAAAAAGCAAGCAACGTATTTCACGCCGGGCTCACAAGGTTAAGTGCTTGTATTCCGAACCCCATTGTTCTCCGCGTGATAACATTTAAAAATATATTGTAACTTGAAAAAGTTGCTTGTTTAATACCGGTGCTTCCTTACGAATTTCACCGGTAGGTGATCAAGGAACTAACATTCATCCTGATAAATCTTATCCTTATGTCGAAATTATACAAAACGCCGGGAGAACACATTGAAGAGATTTCAAAACTTCCTCCGTCCATTGCTGCTGTCGAAACCGCCATTCCAGCCTTTATCGGTTACTCCCAAAAAGCCCAAAAGCTACAGGTAGGTGATCTGCTTAATACACCTACCCGCATCAGCTCCCTAACCGAATATGAGCAATATTTTGGAACAAAGATCTATGAAACAATTACTGTCACCATTGATGATGAACTAGCCAGGGCAGGAACCGCAATTTCTCTCGCTGCCAGGAATATAA
>JANOCH010000509.1:0-3925 GCA_031412015.1 Chitinophagaceae bacterium | reverse complement strand
CCATCACGTGATCTTCCTGATGATACCACCGATGAATCCTTCAGCAACCTCGCTTACCCGTTAGACTGGGATAGTATTTTCAATTATGTCGGTTTTCCCGCTTATATGAAACCTTTTGCGGGAGGGGGTTGGAAACATGTGTACAGGTTGGACAGCGCTGAGGATTTTTTTAAGAAACATAGCGAGACCGGTCAGTTGGTCATGCTGCTACAGGAAGAAATTGTTTTTGATGAATACTATCGCTGTTACTGCATTGGCGGTAAGTATGTGCGCATTATGCCCTACGAGCCACGCAATCCGCATCATCTGCGTTATGTGGCTGAATTCTCCCCCTCGCCCGAAAGACTTCAGCAGATGACGGATATTGTTTTGCGTATTAACCACTACCTGGGTTATGATTTTAATACAGTGGAACTGGCCCTGAGAAATGGTGTCCCTTACGCTATTGATTTTTGCAATCCGGCGCCGGATGCTGAAAGGACCAGCGTAGGAGAAGAAAATTTTGAATGGGTGGTGGAAACGGCGGCCAACTATGCGATAGAAAAAGCATTAAGCGATAATGAGAGTGGCGACAACCTGACCTGGGGTGAATATGTAAAAAGAAGCAGTACAAAGAGTCCTTTGATATAATGTTTACGGTTTACGATATTGACAACGAGGAATACATGAAAGTAGAAGAGCCCGATCCTTCCATTAGCTATACGTATGCGGATTACCTGCAATGGCAATTTGAAGAAAGGCTGGAGCTTTTTCGTGGAAGGATATTCAAACTTTCTGCCCCGGACACTAAACACCAGGTAATCGCCGGCAACATTTTCGTATCAGCAAAAAATTTTTTGAACAAACAAAAATGCCAGGTTTTTAGTGCTCCGTTCGATGTTCGGCTACCTGTAAAAAACCGGAAGAAAGACAACGAAGTGACCACTGTGGTGCAACCAGATATCTGTATTGTTTGTGATGAAACAAAAATAGATACCAGGGGTTGCTGCGGCGCACCGGACCTTGTTGTTGAAATTTTATCTCCCGGCAATTCACACAAAGAAGTAAAGCTGAAATTTGAGCTGTACGAGGAAGCCGGAGTACAAGAATACTGGATCGTTTACCCGGAAGAAGAAAGCCTGGCTATCTTTTTATTAAATGAAAATGGAAAATATGATGGCGCGGCACTATTTGCCGGAAAAGATAAAATAAAAAGTAAAGCCGTCCCGGGCCTTATATTTGACGCAAAAGAAATTTTTACCCCCTAACTGTTATGATACTAAACT
The DNA here is from genome assembly GCA_031412015.1 of Chitinophagaceae bacterium. Classification (GTDB taxonomy): domain Bacteria; phylum Bacteroidota; class Bacteroidia; order Chitinophagales; family Chitinophagaceae; genus Terrimonas_B. The sequence continues at coordinate 2,660 of JANOCH010000509.1, read as the reverse complement.
ACAAAAGCTTTACCCTTGGTGTAGAAGAAGAATACATGGTATTGGATCCCCTAACAAAGGAATTGAAAAGCCATGAGCAAAGGATCGTACATGAAGGTCAAAAAGTGATCAAGGACAAAGTGAAAGCGGAAATGCACCAGGCCGTCGTTGAAGTGGGTACCGATATCTGTGCTGACGCCGATGAAGCTTTTACGGATGTATCTACTTTACGAAAAACCATTTCCGGAATTGCTGAAAGCATCGGCCTTGCCATGGGAGCATCAGGTACGCATCCCTTCAGTCATTGGGAAAGCCAGTTGATCACCGATCATGTTCGCTACAATGAGATAGTAAATGAATTGCAGGAAGCGGCAAGAAGCAACCTCATCTTTGGTTTGCATGTACATGTGGGAATGCAAAGCCGGGAGATGGCGAATCATATCGCCAACTCAACCCGTTACTTCTTACCACATATTTTCGCGTTAAGCACTAACTCTCCTTTTTGGGAAGGAAGGATGACCGGTTATAAATCTTTTCGCACCAAAGTATTTGACAAGTTTCCCCGCACGGGCATCCCGGATGCATTTGACAGCATTGAAGCGTATGATAATTATGTAAAGCTGCTGATCAAAACCAATTGCATTGATAACGCTAAAAAAATATGGTGGGACCTGCGGGTTCATCCTTTTTTTAATACAGTTGAATTCCGTATTTGTGATATACCGATGACCGTCGACGAAACGATCACTATTGCCGCTTTATTCCAGGCTATATGCGCCCGCATCTATATGCTGCGTTCTAAAAACCTCAACTTTATTCAGTACTCACGGGCATTGCTAAATGAAAACAAATGGCGGGCCAGCCGATATGGTGTAGATGGATTGCTTATTGATTTCGGAAAAGAAGAAGAAGTGAATACCCGTGCTCTAATTTATGAGCTGCTTGAATTTCTTGATCCTGTTTTGGATCACCTCGGCAGCCGGCACCGTATAGCCTACGTTCACAAGATGCTCGAAAAAGGAACGGGAGCCGACCGGCAGCTAGCCGTTTTTGAACAAACCAAATCATTAAAAAGCGTGGCGGAATATATACAGGGGCAGTTCTTGGCGGGCATCTAATTTATATTCGTATTGATCCCGTTCCAGGTTAAGACAAATTCTTCTACTTGTCATCACAATAAATATTAACAAATAGCCCCGCTGATGCGGGGCTATTTGAACTTTACTATTCCCAAAATATATTGCTGTATTAGTTGGCCTTAATTATCTTGACAACTTTCCGCTCACCTCCTTGTGTTGCCTCAACAAAATAAGAACCGCTTATTAACTTATAACCTAGCTTCAAAACGGTCGTTGATGCTATCTTTTCATACTTCTCTACCACCCGTCCAAACATGTCCAATACTCGTACTGTAACCGGGCTTACCTGGTTGCCCTTTAGGACCAGATTAAAATAACTAGAGCTTGGATTGGGTAAAGCTTGCACATGCAATTTTCCATCCCATAGTTGTTCATCTAATGGTTCTGAAAAATTAAATGTTTTCCTGGTTGCAACATCCATTGTAGTTAGTGATGAATTTATTCCTCTTGTGCCAACCGGCGGTTCTGCACAGGTAGACGTTTGTGAGGTAGTAAAGGTTCCGGTATAATCGGTTTCACCGCTGCCCTTTCCGCCAGAAACTACAAAAAACTTAAAGTTCTCAGGTGTACCGGCATCATCAAAGTTAAAATAGGGGTTGAGCAAGCTGCTGCTTATGGGTTTTACATTAACTCCGGCATTGGCGGCAAAACTGGTATATACTGCCGCAGACCATCTCCGGTCAAGTGTAATTCCTGTTTTATCGATACTTATATTCGCAGTCCAAACAACATTGGTAATATTTCCGGGGAAATCAACCGGTACCGAATAAGACAAGCCATTCATGAATATATAATCAGTGAAGCTACGTGGCACTTCTGTTTCCCAAACATTGTTGACGAACTGTGTGCTTGCGGATAATGTAAGGACATCAAAACGGATGCGTGCATCCGGTACATTTAATGTATACAGTATGCTGTTGGCAGTAAATGTAACCATTGTATTTGTAACAGTAATAGATACAGGGTCTATTCCCAGTCCAAGACTTCCGGGATTAAATGAACTATTGAACCAGATAAATCTTCCTGAGGGTATCTCAGTGCTGTTGAAGTTCTGTGTTATAGAACTGTTGATCACACAATTTACAGCCGCCTCTAGGGGATTTACTGTAACCACGACATTTTGAGTATTGGTACAACCATTAGCAGTCAGCGTATAAACGTAAGTAACACTTACGGCAGCGGTTGATGTATTGTTAAGTGTCTCGTTTATGGCTCCACTTCCGCTGGCACCCGCATTGTTTATACCCGTAACCGCCGCACGGCTCCAGGTGAATGTTGTATTAGTTTCTGTACTTGTGGGAATATACGTAAAAGCGGTACCTGTAGCAATGGTTGCTGTTAAGTTGCTCGTTAATGTAGGATTTGATTTAGGCGCAGCTACTCCATTGCCAGAAGGACTGTTACACCCGTCTACTGTTTGAATAACGGTATATGTTCCCGCTGCTGCGACAGTGATTGCAGCTGTGGTAGCTCCATTGCTCCATAACAAAGAACCGGTGAATGAACCTGCTGTCAACGTGGAGCTACCACAATTATCAACCA
>JANOCH010000508.1:0-1634 GCA_031412015.1 Chitinophagaceae bacterium | reverse complement strand
CCCACGTCAACAAGTTTGTCGCCCGTATGATCGTAGCCTAGAATGGTATGCGTTTTAGCCAGCTCAAGGTAAACATCCGTCAGGGAGAATTTTCCGGTGAATGGCATAAGATCAAAAACGTCGTATTCAAAAACTACCACGCAGCTATAAGCTTTTTGAACCAGGTTATCTTTTTGCACAGAAATGCGTTGCTCGCCGGTAGTATTGTTTATCCAACCGCAAAGGCGGCTATTTTCATCAAATAAAAAATTGCGGGAGGTTTTCCTGTTGGTTACGCCAAAAGAAATTAACGGTCGGTGTTTATCATGAAAAGTGATCAGTTTATTCAGATCAAGATCAGTAAGAATATCCACATTACAGGTGATGAATTTTTCGCCAAGTGAAAACAGGTCCTTGGCTTTTAATAGACCACCGCCTGTTTCTAATACCATATCTGTTTCGTCGCTGAAAATGATATTACTGCCCCATCCATTATTGTTTTTGATGGCGTCAATTACCTGGTCGGCAAAATGATGAATGTTAACAATAACATCTTTTATTCCATATTGCTGCAGGTATTCAATATTTCGTTGTAATAAAGACTTCCCATTGACCAAAGCCAACGCCTTTGGATGTTTATCGGTCCAGGGTTTGAAACGGGTACCTAAACCAGCAGAAAAGACCATGGCCTTCGTTACAGAAGAATTATTGTTACTGGTCATTTGGTTATTTCTCCGGGGTTAGGTTTGTTGATCCAGTTTTTTGCATCCTGAACTAAATGTTCCAGATCGATTTTTACTTTAAACTTATTTTTTAAATGACGGGTCAAAGCATCTGCAGCATAAACACTACGATGTTGCCCGCCGGTACAGCCAAAAGAGATCGAAAGGCTTTCAAAATTTCTTTTGATATAGTCTTCTACGGATATATCAACAATATCAAAAGCACTGTTCAGGAATTCCGCCATTTTTGTCTGTTGCTCCAAATAATCTTTTACTTCCTTATCCCGCCCCGTTTGTGTTTTCATACTGTCTATCCGTCCGGGGTTTAGGATACCACGGCAGTCAAAAACAAACCCGCCACCATTGCCACTATCATCAATTGGAACGCCATTACGGTAAGAAAAACTTTTAATTTTTACTACCAAAGGAGTCTTTTCATTAGCCTGCACGGGTGTGAATTGCTGAATGATCTCGTCGCTTATGCAAAGAGTCAGCACCTTATTAAATTCGGGTACTACAATGCCCAGGCTTTGATTGAGATAAAATTCTTTCAGGTTGGTAAGAGCAAGCGGTATGCTGGTTAAAAATTGGGCCTTTCGTTCAAACAATCCGCGGAAACCATAGGCTCCCAATACCTGTAATAACCTGATGAGTACATAACCATTGTACTGGTTCTGGAAAATACCCCTGTTTACACTTTGCCCGATGGTGTTTTCAAACGCATCGATATAATCTTCCAGGAGATCATATTTCCATTTATCGGGTAAATTCGCTCTTGCCTGCCAAAGCATACTTGCCACATCATATTGCGGCGCACCCTTCATGCCCCCCTGGTAATCTATAAAATGTACGCTGCTGCCGCTGTTAGCGGTTTCATTAGCCGCATCTTTTACCATAATATTCCGGCTTTGAAAATCACGGAACATAAAATAT
>JANOCH010000507.1:0-8538 GCA_031412015.1 Chitinophagaceae bacterium | reverse complement strand
ATCGTTGCTGATGGAACCCGGGAACAGGTTTTTACCTCTCTATGGTGGAGAACCTACCGTTACATTGAATTAAAGGTCACTACGAAATATGAACCACTGACCATTGATGATATATATGGAACGTTTACCGGTTACCCATTTGAGTACAAAGCTAAATTGGAATCAGAAAATCCCGAACTGAATAAGATGCTTGAAATCGGCTGGCATACGGCCAGGCTATGCGCCGTGGAAACATATATGGACTGTCCCTATTATGAGCAATTACAATACATAGGTGATGGACGAATTCAGGGCCTGGTGTCTTTATACAATAGCGGCGATGACCGGCTTTTGCGCAATGCACTAAACCTGATGGATAATTCAAGACAACCCGAAGGAGTTACGCAAAGTCGCCATCCATCTTTTACGCCACAGTATATTCCAACTTTTTCTTTATGGTATATAGGAATGCTGCATGATTACTGGATGTACGGTGGTGACAGCAGTTTTATCAATGATAAGTTGCCAGGAGCAAGACAGGTATTGAAATATTTTCGCGGTTATCAACAGGCTGATGGTTCGTTAAAGGGAGTTCCTTACTGGATGTTCACCGATTGGGTCAGTGCTAAAGATTGGGATGCGGGTACCGGTCCCATCGGTAAAGACGGATCTTCGGCTATGCTTGATCTGCAGCTACTATGGGCCTATCAATTAGCTGCTGATATGGAAAGCAGAACTGGGATAAAGGAGTATGCAGTTCTTTATACAAAATACGCTACGCAACTGAAGGCTACTATCCGGAAGAAATATTGGGACAATTCAAAAAAACTATTTGCCGACTGTCCGGAGAAAGATCTTTTTTCCCAGCATACCAACTCATTGGTCATCCTTACCAGCATGTTGGACAAAAATGAAGAGTTGGCTTTGAGCCGGCAGTTGCTTACTAATAACACATTGGCGGCCGCTACTATTTATTTTAAATATTACCTGCATTTAGCCCTGATCAAAGCAGGCATGGGAAATGATTATCTCAAATGGCTGGATAAATGGAGGGAGAATATTCAAATGGGATTGACCACCTGGGCCGAAATGTCAGATGTAAGTGGAAGCCGTTCCGATTGTCATGCCTGGGGATCGAGCCCGAATATTGAATTTTTCAGAACTGTATTAGGGATCAATAGTAGTGCACCGGGTTTCGCCAAAGTAAAAATCGAACCGCGGCTCGGGGATCTGAAAAATATCAGTGGCGAGATACCTCATCCAAAAGGAAAGTTATCCGTTCAATATAGAAATAAGGATAATAAATGGGCTATTGAAATCAATTTACCGGCAAAGATCACGGGCACTTTTATTTGGAAAGGGAAAACATATCCCTTGAAAGAAGGGAAGAACAGTTTTTTGATATAGCACGGGAAATTGATCGTGACAAAAGAATGACTATCGAATACCAGAGCTGTAATGAAAGCCGGATAGTTGTGTTGTAAGCCGGTGGTTAACTGAATGTAATGCAAGGTGTGCCAACCGGGAGAGAAAGGCCGGGAATGCTGGATGATAGTGCTTCAAAAAATAAGGACAGTACATGACAGTTATAAAGTCATTGAAGGCTATTTTTATCCAGGATTGTTTTTTGCTAGATACTTAAATACTAACGATGCAGGTCATTCTAGGAGTTATCTTTCATTTCATTGGTGGTTTCGCTTCAGGTAGTTTCTATATTCCTTACAAGAAAGTAAAAGACTGGGCATGGGAAAGCTACTGGATCGTTGGTGGCATATTTTCGTGGTTGATCGTTCCTCCTCTGGCAGCTTACCTGACCATTCCTGGTTTTGCGGATATCATAAAACAAGCCAGTTCTTCTGCCTTTGGAATTTCCTATTTGTTTGGAGTACTTTGGGGAATAGGCGGACTGACCTATGGATTAGGTGTACGATACCTTGGCGTTTCGTTGGGTAGCAGCATCATCCTTGGCTTATGTATGGTTTTCGGTGCATTGATCCCCTCCATTTATTATGATTTTTCTCCTGCGGCAGGTAAAGACACATTTAGTATGATGGCGGGTTCTGCCTGGGGATTGACCGTATTAGCTGGTCTTGCTTTATGTGTAATTGGTATCATAATATGTGGTAAAGCGGGGGTGATGAAAGAAAAACAAATTAGCGCTATCCCCACTGATCCGCATGGTGCGGCAAAAAAAACGGAATACAAGTTTGGTTTGGGAATGTTTGTGGCGATCATTTCCGGTGTATTGAGTGCCTGTTTCAATTTTGGTCTTGAAGCCGGCAAACCACTGGCGGATGTTGCCAATGAAGCCTGGAAATCAGCCAATCCCGGTGAAGGTGAATTTTTATATCGCAACAATGTAATCTATGTCGTGGTTCTTTGGGGAGGGTTAACGACCAATTTTATATGGTGTATGATACTGAATGCCCGCAATAAAACATTTGGCGACTATACCAATAAAAAAACTCCGCTACGATCTAATTATCTTTTTGCCGCACTGGCCGGCACTACCTGGTTCCTGCAATTTTTCTTTTATGGTATGGGTGAAAGTAAGTTGGGTAATGGGGCGAGTTCCTGGATATTGCATATGGCCTTTATAATACTGGTGGCTAATATGTGGGGCCTGATCCTGAAAGAATGGAAAGGAGTAAATCAAAAAACGAAGTCGACAATTATTGTTGGAATTGTAGTTATAATTCTTTCGGTGTTATTGGTAGGTTATGGAAATTCCCTGAAAGAATAAGACCATTTCAGCGTATAATGAGTTCAACATTTTTATGAACAAGTAAAAATATGTTTATGGGTATTGCAACAAAAGAATTCAAACATGTAAGCTATCTCTGGGATGAAGGCAAGGCTGCTTCCCTGGCAGGTGATGAAGTAGGCTTACTGGTGTATCGTTCCAATTTATTGGGAGCTGACCTGAGGTTGACGAATTACGGCGGCGGAAATACTTCCTGCAAAGCCATGGCGAAAGATCCGCTTACGGGAAAGGAAACGGAAGTAATGTGGGTGAAAGGAAGTGGCGGCGACCTGGGCACCATGAAACGAAACGGATTGGCGGCTTTATATGTAGATCGTTTGCGTAGCCTGAAAAATGTATATCGTGGCCTCGAATACGAAGATGAAATGGTAGAACTTTTCAATCATTGTATTTATGATCTTGCATCGAAAGCTCCCTCTATCGATACACCTCTTCATGGTTTTTTACCATTTAAACATATCGATCATTTGCATCCGGATGCGGCGATCGCTATTGCTGCCGCCAAAGATGGTGAACGTATCACCAAAGAATTGTTTAGTGGAACCATTGGTTGGGTAAAATGGCAGAAGCCCGGATTTGAGCTGGGCCTGATGTTAAAACAATGCTTAGATGAAAATCCCGGTATCCGTGGTATCATGCTGGGATCTCACGGTTTATTTACCTGGGGCGATACGGCTTATGAAAGTTATATCAATACACTCGAAGTGATTGAACGTTGCGCCCAGTATCTTGAAGATAATTATGGAAAGAAAGGACCAGTATTTGGCGGTCAAAAAATACAATCATTGCCAAAAGAGGATAGATTAAAAAAAGCAGCTTCGCTGGCGCCAGTGTTGAGAGGTTTTTGTTCGTCTCAGACAAGAATGATTGGACATTTTACGGATGATGATCGTGTTTTGAACTATATTAATTCCAATGACCTGGAAAGATTGGCTCCTTTAGGCACCAGTTGTCCCGACCATTTTTTACGAACAAAAATTTCTCCGTTGGTGTTGAATTTAACTGCTGATGAAGAGCTGAGCGATGTAATCAAACTAAAAGAAAAAATTGCTCCATTATTTGAAGTATACCGTAAAATGTATGCAGACTATTATGATACCTGCAAGCATCCTAACAGCCCGGCTATTCGTGACCGAAACCCTGTGGTGATCTTATATCCCGGTGTGGGGATGTTCACTTTTGCTAAAGACAAACAAACCGCCAGGGTAGCAGCAGAGTTCTATATCAATGCGATCAATGTAATGAAAGGTGCGGAAGCAATGTCTGAATACACTTCATTACCAAGACAGGAAGCTTTCAATATTGAATACTGGTTGCTGGAAGAAGCCAAACTGCAACGGATGCCAAAGCCAAAAGCATTGAGTGGAAGAATTGCACTTATTACCGGGAGTGCGGGAGGTATTGGTAAGGCCATCGCTAAAAAATTCGCGGAGGAAGGTGCTTGTGTTATTGTGAATGATAACAATGCGCAGCGCCTGGAGGAAGCGAAAGAAGAATTCAAAACACTATTTGGTAAGGATGTATTCGCGGCGGACATATTGGATGTGACCAAAGCCGATACCGTGGACCAAACATTGAATACAGCGGTGCTCGCTTTTGGTGGGGTTGACATTGTAGTGAATAATGCCGGGCTTTCTATTTCAAAACCCATTGAAGATCATACGGAAAAGGACTGGGACCTCTTGTATGATGTGCTGGTAAAGGGCCAGTTCCTGGTGACACAGAAAAGTGTAGAGATCATGCGTAAGCAAAACCTTGGTGGTGATGTCCTTAATATTGTCAGTAAAAATGCATTGGTAAGTGGTCCCAACAATGCCGGTTATGGATCAGCCAAAGCCGCGCAATTGCATTTGTCAAGATTGAATGCGGCTGAGTTAGGTAAGGATAAAATAAGGGTGAATGTTGTAAACCCGGATGCTGTAATTTCAGGCAGCAATATCTGGAGTGGCGGGTGGGCCGAAGGAAGGGCAAAGGCGTATGGTATTAAAATTGAAGAACTGCCGCAATATTATGCGGGTCGTACACTGTTGAATGAAATAATTTTGCCGGAAGATATTGCTAATGCATGCTTTGCTTATACCGGTGGGTTGTTGAATAAGTCAACGGGAAATGTTTTGAATGTAGATGGTGGTGTGGCGGCGGGTTTTGTGAGATAAAAGAAGATATTTGGATACTTGGATATTGAGATATTGGGTGGTTGAAAGTTGTCGGTAAAATGAAGCAAAGTGTCTATTTTATAAACTATAATAAAATAGCGCTTTTATGCAGGATAATATACCACTGGAAGATTTAGAGATATATAAGCTGGTTCTTGAAATCGGTGAATATGCCTGGAATATTGTTGACAAGTGAGAGTATTTTCCAAAAAGAACTGTAGGAGGTCAATTTGTCGAAGCAGCGGATTCTATTGCTGCCAATATTGCGGAGGGTTATGGCCGTTATTTCTATAAAGACAGGAAATAATTTTGTTATTATAGTAGGGGCTCGTTACTCGAAACTAAAAACTGGTTGACAAAATCTGTCAGCCGGAAACTGGTTACACAAGAAGAATTCGATACATTAATTAAAAAGCTGAAAGTGCTGCATTTTAAACTCAATATCTATATAAAAAAGTTGAAGCAAAATACAGGATCAGCTAATAGCTGATTATCCCAATATCATTAATATCCTAATATCCAAATATCAGGTTATGAAACGTGTCGCATTTAAAATGAAACTTTTTACAGGTTATGAAGAAGAATATAGACGAAGGCATGCTGCATTATGGCCTGAATTGGAAAAAGTGTTAAAACAGACAGGTATAAAAGATTACTCTATTTTTCTTGATGAAGAAACCCATGTGCTGTTCGGTTACCTTACCATCGATGACGCGGTTAAGTTGGATGAATTGCCCAAACAACCTGTAATGAAAAAATGGTGGGCTTATATGAAGGACATTATGGAAACCAATGAAGACAATTCACCTGTGAATATCCCCTTAAAAGAAGTTTTTTATTTACCATAAAGCGCTTGCTATGCAACTTGAAAAATATAAAATTCAGGAACACAACCAGTCTTCACTGGCTGATCATAAACGCAAATTTGAATTTATCGCAGCAAGCATCAGTAACGTGGAAGAGACGATCCAAAAGTTAATAGACTTCCAGGTAGCGATCCCAAGCTGGGCCTTAGGAACAGGGGGAACACGATTCGCCAGGTTTTCAGGGGCGGGTGAACCGGGAAACCTCGAAGAGAAAATGGAGGACGTGGGACTATTGCATACGCTAAATCAATCAAGCGGCGCCATCTCGCTTCACATCCCCTGGGATATACCCGAGAACTATGCAGCTATTAAAACTTTGGCCGCTCAGTTGGATCTGAAATTTGATGCCGTCAATTCCAATACCTTCCAGGATCAGAAAGACCAGGAACTCAGTTATAAGTTTGGTTCATTACAACATGTAAACAAAGCCGTACGCAAACAAGCTATCGAACACAATATTGAAGTGATCAGGCATGGTGTTGAATTAGGTTCGGAAGCATTAACGGTTTGGCTAAGCGATGGAAGTTGTTTTCCGGGACAATTGAATTTTCGGAAAGCTTTTCAGAATACATTGGAAAGTTTGGAAGAGATTTACGCGGCATTACCGGATAACTGGAAAGTGTTTGTAGAATACAAAGCATTTGAGCCCAATTTTTATTCCATGACCGTGGGTGATTGGGGGCAATCATTGTTATATGCAAATAAATTAGGGCCTAAAGCTTATACGCTGGTTGACCTCGGGCATCATTTACCCAATGCCAATATCGAACAGATCGTATCGCTGCTATTAATGGAAGGCAAGCTGGCAGGTTTTCATTTTAATGATAGTAAGTATGGTGATGATGACCTGACGGTCGGCAGCGTCAAGCCTTACCAGCTGTTTTTGATTTTCAATGAATTGGTCGAAGGCATGGATGCAAGAGGAATGAATCATGCCAAAGACCTTGGATGGATGATCGATGCCAGTCACAATGTAAAAGATCCTTTGGAAGACCTGTTGCAATCTGTTGAAGCGATCATGCTTTCTTATGCGCAGGCCTTAACAATAGACCGAAAAAAATTAAATGCCGCCCAGGATAGTAATGATGTAGTGGGAGCACAGGAAATATTGCAAAATACGTTCCGGACCGATCTAAGGCCGCTTATTGCAGAGGCGAGAAGAAGAAGCGGTGGTGCCTTGCAGCCGTTGCAATTTTTCAGGGATATGAAAATAAGAGAGCAACTGATCAGAGAGAGAGGTACTAAAACCGTAGCGACCGGATTGTAGAAAGTAGTCAGGAGTCTGAAGGCCAGAGTCGGAAGGCATTATCTTTCACAATGTATATTTCTTCCTGTCTTCCCGACTTTCCGTCTTCCCGGCAAAAACATATTCTTCCCAACATGAATCCAACAAGAGTCATAGCGATCTTCGATACAGGCAAGACCAATAAAAAAGTATTGCTTTTCGATGAGCATTATAAGCTGGTCTATGAAGAAAGTAAACAGATGGATGAGATAGCAGATGAAGACGGTTTTCCCTGTGAAGATGTATCAGCATTAACTCACTGGGTAAAAGATGCTTTCGAAAAATTAGTAGCCGATAAGAAATTTGATATTAAAGCGGTTAATTTCTCTGCATACGGAGCGAGTTTTGTTTACCTGGATGATGAGTTGAACGTTATTCCTCCCCTATACAATTACCTGAAGCCTTATTCGCCGGGATTGCAAAAGAAATTTTATGATGATCATGGAGGCGAGGCAATTGTCACGAGGCAAACGGCTTCACCGGTATTGGGTAATTTAAATTCAGGTATGCAATTGTACCGCTTGAAATATGAAAAGCCCGGTATATTTAAAAAGATAAAATGGGCCTTGCATTTACCACAGTATCTTAGTTATGTTCTTTGTTCCGCCATCAACACCGATATTACCAGCATCGGGTGCCACACTAATTTGTGGGACTTTCAATATGATAAATATCATCAATGGGTAAACGAGGAAAACATTGATGATAAATTTCCCGGGATTATCAGCTGCACTGACATTGCAGGCTATTCGCCGGGTAATATTCCAACAGGGGCGGGACTGCACGATAGTTCCGCCGCACTAATACCTTACCTGGCCTCGTTCCAGGAACCCTTTATTTTGTTATCAACCGGCACCTGGTGCATCAGTTTGAATCCTTTTAATCATGCACAGTTAACCAATAATGAATTGAACCAGGATTGTCTTTGTTATCTTTCTTATGAAAGTAAACCCGTGAAAGCATCAAGGCTGTTTGCAGGATATGAGCATGAGCAACAAGTCAAAAGGCTCTCAGAGTATTTTAACAAACCTTCCGATTATTTTACGGCTGTAGCCTGCAATGCAGAGATATTGAATAAATTGAAACCCGGAGAAAAAAAAATGAGAAAGGTCGACGATAAAGCTATGGTTGGTCAATCGGTTTTTGCAGAAAGAGACCTGAACGATTTTAAAAATTATGAAGAAGCTTATCATCAATTGATCGCCGATATTATCAGCCAGCAGATCAAAAGCACTAACCTGGTTTTGAGAGGTACCACCGTTAAAAGGATTTTTGTAGACGGAGGATTTAGTAAAAACTCCATTTATATGTACTTGCTGGCAGAAGCTTTTCCATCTATTGAAGTATATGCCGCATCGGTAGCACAGGCCAGTGCATTAGGTGCAGCCCTGGCTATTCATCCGCATTGGAACACTAAAAACCTGCCGGCTGATATCATTGATCTGAAATTGTATGCTGTAACCCAGGATACGCGTATATAAAGGTTGC
>JANOCH010000506.1:0-4176 GCA_031412015.1 Chitinophagaceae bacterium | reverse complement strand
CCAAGCCGGATCATATCATTACGGCGCCATCCTTCCCATGATAATTCACAGGCTCTTTCTTTTAATAAACCATCCTGGTTCATTTCTGCAGCACTGAAGTCTGGTAAACCGGCACGGCTGCGTATCGAAACACCATTTATTTTTTGATTGATGGTCGCCAAAGCGCTGGCGGCATCGCCATTCCTGAATTGGGCTTCCGCTTTCATGAGAATAATATCTGATAGTCTGAACACGGCAAAATCATTGCTCATGTTCCCCCACCCATCTTTATTGAATTCCCATTTGGCACAGCGGGCCCCGGCAGTCTCAGATTTAGGAGGCGGAATTTTAAAGGTGGTGATTACAGGATCAAAAATAAGAGGGTTTCCCACTCTGTCCAATTGCATATGTGCAGCATCCTGTATCTGATTCTCATAATGCTGACCCACAAGAAACATTTTCCGCCTGCCATCATTAGTCTCAAATAGACTGTAATACTCCGCTGTACTGCAGAAGCCATTGAAACCTCCGTTTTCAAGACCAAAAGTGTTGTAGCTGTGATAGTGTAATGAGAACCCCTGTATTAAAAAGAAATCAAGCCCTGCATTTCGATCGAAGGGAATCGAAAAAATATTTTCTTTTGACCCCTCATTTTTAATAAGAAAATTATTAAAGAAGTTGGCTTCGAGTGTATATTGATTTGAATTCAGAATGGCATCACAGGCTGCAATACACTCCGTCCAACGAGCGATGCCTGTATATGCCTGCGCATTCAGGTATAACTTCGCCAACAGGGCTTCGGCAAACCATTTTGTAGCCCTGCCATAAGTTCGGAAGTTGACGTCAGTACTTAAGGCGGCGAGATTATCCTTTAATTCCTTTTCTGTGTATTCAAAAACTTCCTTACGTGATTTAGTACCCAGCCTGGCAAGATCAATAACACCAACTTCCTGTATTGGAACATTGCCGTACAAGTCAATAGCCAGGTAATAATAAAATGCACGGATTGTTTTTAATTCAGCCACTATGGAGTTTAAATCAGGCGGCTTAGGGCTTAGTTCATCGAGTGTCTGCAATATCAAATTTACCCTGGCGATACCTCCATAAATAAATTCCCATCCATCTTTTACAAATTGATGTTCAGGGCCCCATTTATGCTTCCACATTTGTTCCCACAATACATCATCAGCCCAATCGGTTATCCGGTTTGGGACAAGTATTTCATCAGAGCTTGTTTCATTTAAGTGATAGACACCAGGGCTACCCGGAAATGTGGGTACATAATTTCTCAATGCACTGTAAGCAGGTGCTACACCGGCAGCTATTTGATTAGGGGTTTGCCAGAAATTGCTTACCTGGTCATAGACTTTTGTATCAAGTTTGGTACAGGACAAACAAATCCAGAGCAGCGGGATACCAAACATAAAAGCTCCAATGCTATTTTTCTTTTTCATACAGAGTTTTTAATTTTTCTGTAGTTGTTGAATTAGTTCAAACGCAGAATTTTTTTTAGAACCCAACATTTACCCCGAACGTAAAGCCTCTTGTTTTTGGGTAGTAATTCTGATCAATATATCGCTGTGCTCCATCGGTGTTAACTTCAGGATCTGTACCATCGTAGCTGGTTATTACAAAAAGATTGGTCGCAGCCAGGTAGAACCTGAGATTACTAGTGCCTTTTATATTCTTAAGAGTATAGCCAAGGGTAATATTCTCAAGTCGTGCAAAGGAGCCATCCCTTAACCAATAGGTGGATGGTTGAGGAAGATCTGCAAACCCAATTGTCAATGCTTTTACTGTAACATTACGACCCGGAAGGTAGTTGTGGTTCTCCAGGTTCAAAATAGAGTTTGCAAATATCTTTTGTCCCAGTACCCCCCGCAAAAAAAACCCGAGGTCAAGATTTCTATACGTGAAGTTGTTCGTGATGCCCCAGGTAAAATCAGGAGTAGGATCTATAAATACACGGTCCTGGTCGGTGTAATTGGTGGAGGTTCCAATAAGCTTACCATTAGTATCATACTTATTATACAACTCATGACCGCCTGCATCTAACCCGGCATGTTGTGGTATCCAGAAAACACCTGCCGGGCTGCCTACTTTTAATTGCGTTACATAAGTGCCACCAAATCCGCCGCCGCTGGCGAATCCATAGCCGGGATTATTTAAGGAAAGCGCAGCCCCCTTAAATTGACTTAATAATTTGGTAATGTAATTCTTCAGCGTACCAACATTCAACTTCGTTTCCCAGGTAAAATTTTTATTTTTAACAATTCCAGCGCCAAGCGATATTTCCACTCCTTTGTTTATTGCGGAAGCGGCATTGGCATAAACTTTATTGGTTAAAAAAGGTGGTTGAGGAATATCGTATAAGAACAGCATATCACTGGTCTTGTCATTAAATACATCAATAGTGCCATTAATACGATCTTTTAAAATGGAGAAGTCAACGCCGATGTTGAATGATTTCCTGACCTCCCATTTCAGATCCGGGTTATTTTCCTGTTTCACTGCATAGCTCTGTAAAAATTGTCCATTGTACAAGTATGGTCCCGCGGGTCCATACAGCAGTTGATAGGAGTTGGCAGGAAGGTTTTCCTGGTTACCAGTGTAACCATAGCTTAGCCGCAATTTCAAATTGTTCATCCAGGTAATATCTTTCATGAATTTTTCATTGCTGGCCCTCCATGCCAATGCAACGGAAGGGAAGTTTCCCCACCGGTAATTAGGACCAAATTTTGATGAGCCATCCCTTCGAAAGTTAGCCGTAAGAATATAACGTTCATTGTAATTATATACAACTCTTCCAAGGAAAGAGATCAGTTTAACTTCTTCTTTATAGGAATAGATATCATTTGTTCGAACATTTGTAGCGGCTCCAAGATTATTGTTCAGCAAGCCAGGCACCAGGAATCCTCTGGCAGTTACACCAAATCCATCATTCAGGAATTTGTTGTATTCATATACCCCCGTTATATCAATGACATGTCCGCCGATTTGTTTGCGGTAGTTGCTATGAATATCGCCTGAGAATACCTGCTTGTTATAATTGAATTTTGACGCTTCTGATGTTAATGGAGTTCCTTCGATCTCGGGCCAGTATTTATCGTAAACATCATTTCCTCGTGATATGGTGCCAAGGACCCCGAGCTTCAATTCTTTTGACAATTCAAAATCGGCCTTTACCGAGCCCTGGAAAAAATTTTCTCTTTTCTTACCATGCAATTCTTTTAAAAGTAAGAGCGGATTAAAAAAATTAGAGGGTGGGAGGTAATAGGTTCCGTCGGCTTTATAAGCCGGCCATACCGGCAGGTAACCGAGGGTTTGACCGAACACAAAAGCTCCGCCTGTACGAACCTGGCTGGTCGAATTCTGGTCAGGCAAAAAATCACGTTTGATGACAGACGTATTGATGCCATACTTTATTTCCAGTTTATTATTAAAACTTTTTTGTACGGCATTCAAACGGGTGGTAAATGCTTCTTTTCCTGAATTGACAATAACACCTTGCTGTTTAATGTAGCCAATAGACCCCCTGAATTTGATTCCATCATTGCCCGCGCTAAATCCGATCGTATGGCTATGCGAAAGCGAGGTTTGGGAAACGGCTTTCTGCCAATCAGTATTGCCACCTGCATCAAATCCACTTCCGCCATTTGCGGCGGTAGCTGTCCGCCACTGACCGGCATTCAATACTTCTATTCTGTTGGACAGTTTTTCTGACGAATAGAATCCATTGTAGTCCACTATTGTCTTTCCGGCACGGCCCTTTTTTGTGGAGACAAGTATAACACCATTGGCTCCTCTTGAACCGTAAATGGCCGCTGCAGAGGCGTCTTTTAAAATATCATACGATTCGATATCGGCGGGATTAAGCGTATTGATCGCTTTAAAGAAATCATCAATGACAACTGCGTCAATCACCAGCAGTGGTGGCTGCCCTTCCAGGGATGCAGCGCCTCTTATACGTACAATGAAATCCCCATTAGGATCACCTCCGGGTTGGGTGATCACCAGTCCAGCTATCTTACCCTGTAGCTGTTGCATAGGATTGGTTATGTTGCCTCTATTAAATTCCTTTTCCGTTATCCTGTCAACTGCGCCGGTAATATCCTTTCTTTTTGAACTTCCGTACCCAATTAAAATTACTTCGTCGAGGTTTATAATTGTTGTTGTAAGTGAGATATTCAATTCAGG
>JANOCH010000505.1:0-3545 GCA_031412015.1 Chitinophagaceae bacterium | reverse complement strand
TCATTTGAATACATCATCAGGGAAAGTGGTCGGCAATCCGAATGGCAGACAGTGCATATTGAGGGTAGCTGGTTCCCGCATGCGTTTATAGGGAGTATGGCCCAGATAATGAGAGCAGCTTCCGGTGATATTCCTACTCCGGACAATTCGGTAGAGGACTGTATATATACAATGGCATGTGTTGAGGCGGCCTATGACTCAAGTGAAAAGGGTGCAACAAAGCTCGCGATTTAAGATGGATTTTTGGGAGCAGAGCTGGCTTGGCTGAAAAAATTAAAAATGTATTGGCTGGAGTTTTTCTTTCATTGGGTATTTAACATAACGATTGGCTGGAGTATTCGCGCTTTTGTATTAAGATGAAAGGAAAAATAAATACGGAGACTGTTTTCGACAGTCCCTCTTCCTTTATACCCAATGTTAGAATTGAATTAGATAATGTAAAAAATGAAGACAATTAAGTATTCGCAAACAAGGACATTTACTACTCACTAATAATTATTCAGCTTGTGTCGATAAAATCATTTCTTTCAATTACGATAATGGGAACAATTGTTTTATTGTCGGTAAAATGTAATGAATCCGCTGCGCCCGAAGATAAAGCAGCTCCGGAAATTGATCAGTTGAGTGCGATACAGACCGAAGATGGATTCGATAAAGTGCGAAGTCTGCTTGAGCCCACTACGACACCTTTAACAACTGAGGAGAGCGTAAAGACTTTCCGGGTGCCAAAGGGTTATCACATGGAATTGGTAGCGAGCGAACCATTAATATCCGAACCATCTGCGATTACATGGGATGGGAATGGTCGCCTGTTTGTGGCACAAATGGAGACTTATATGCAAACCGTAGAAGGGAAAAATCAATACGAACCCCATAGCCGGGTTATGCTGCTTGAAGATACAGACAACGATGGCAGGATGGACAAGAGCACCGCCTTTATCGATAACCTTGTTTCCCCGCGTATGATTATTTGTATCGGCGATGAACTACTGGTAAATGAAACGAATTCATTTAACATTTATGCCTATAAGGATACCAACAACGATGGAAGAGCGGATAAAAAAAGAGTAGTTTTTGAAACTAATCAACAGGCGTTTGGCAATATCGAACACCAGCGAAGCGGACTTGATTGGAATTTGGACAATTGGATGTACGTAACCACGGACCCTGTACGGTATAAGTATAAAAATGGGCAATTGAAAGTTGATTCGCTAGTCTATGGCAACAATGGGCAATGGGGTATTACACATGATGATCTTGGACGTATATATTTCAGCCGGGGCGGAGCGTTGGTGCCGGTATGTGGGTTTAATATAAACCCGGTTTATGGGCAGTTGGAAATTGCAGACCGATACAATGATTCGATATTCAACGAAGTTTGGCCTATCATTAAAACACCTGATACAGGTAGTCCATTGCGTTCGGACAGCACCTTGAAAATATTTACAGCGGCCTGTGGGCAATCCATTTTCCGGGGCGACCGCCTCCCAAAAGATTTGCGTGGCGATTATCTCGTGGCGGAACCTGTAGGAAGACTAATCCGCAGGGCTAATGTTTTTGAGAAGAATGGAATCAGGCAACTAAAAAATTGTTACGAAAAGGATGAATTCATTACTTCTACTGATATGAATT
This sequence comes from Chitinophagaceae bacterium, assembly GCA_031412015.1. GTDB lineage: Bacteria > Bacteroidota > Bacteroidia > Chitinophagales > Chitinophagaceae > Terrimonas_B. The sequence continues at coordinate 1,913 of JANOCH010000505.1, read as the reverse complement.
TTCGACCGGTTAATACTTACACCGGCCCAGATGGCTGTTTGTATATCGTTGATATGTACAGGGGAATAATCCAGGAAGCAACATGGGCGCAGCCAGGTTCGACGGTATATTCACAAATCAAAAGTAAAAACTTAGATAGGAACATTAAGCGGGGACGGATATACAGGCTAGTGCATGATGATTTTAAGCCTGGGCCCAGATCAAATCTACTCAGAGAACCAACTCTGAAGCTAATTAGTTACCTGGCTCATCCCAATGGCTGGTGGCGTGATAACGCACAAAAAGAAATAATCCGCCGGGGAGAAAAGTCAGCAATTCCCGCTTTAAAAGAAATTATATTTAATAAAACAAATGTTTTACCGGCAACCTTTTCAGCAATTGCAAGGCTTCATGCATTGTGGACGCTTGAAGGTTTAGACGGTTTGGAAAAAGAATTCGTACTGGATGTGTTGAATGACAAAAATGTACAAATAAGAATTGCAGCTATTCGATTATGTGAGCCCTATGTAAAGAGGGACGATTCCGAAGTAATCGATAGGCTGCGGACTATGAAAGATGATGAAAGCGGGGATCTTAAGGCGCAGCTGCTGTTAACGCTCCATTTTAGCAAAAGTGAACAAGCTCAGTCAACCGTCGACTTTATAAGAGATCAAAATTCCGGGAACAGATTATTTGTCGAATTGCATAAAACTCTGGTTAAAAATGAGGAGACAAAAAAATTTGGAGCAACTATCGCCTCGTTAAACGAAGTTGAAAGGGAGTTGGTACTGAAAGGTGCTGGTATCTTTAAAACGACTTGCGTAAGCTGTCATGGCCCAGACGGACAAGGACTTCTTTCGGGAGTGGCGCCACCTTTAATCAGCAAGTTTAAACTCATTGCGAAAAGAGACGGCGTAATTAAGATTTTGTTACATGGACTGAAAGGGCCGGTAGATGGACGATCGTATACCGATCCTATGCCAGGCATGGGTTTTAATGATGATGAATGGATTGCTTCTGTTTTGAGCTACGTGCGATATGATCTCTGCATGAAAAGCTTTCCGCGGATGCCCGAAAGTTATATTGACATGGTGATGGTAAAACCTGGACAGGTTAAAGCTGTAAGAGATGCCAATAGAAACAGGGATAAAGCATGGACATGGGTAGAATTAGAAGAGGAAGAAAAAAGATTGCGCGAACAGGCTGCCAAAAAATAGAAAAAGGAGTGACTGAAAAACAAATTAAATTCCGTTCATAATTTTTAAAATTTATAATCATGGCTAAATATCTGAAGTTAAAAATGGTTTCAAAGGGTTTGAATTTCCTGGCAAAGAGTATGAAGTGTATGCCAGTACTATTATTACTGCAGGGATTCAGCCTGGCGGCGCAGCAATCTGGTGCTAAAACTATTTCGCTGTTTGACGAACAAACACTAAAGGGCTGGAAGTTTGTTACACCGGATGATAAAAAACTATGGTCCGTGGTAAACGGTATTATTGTTTGCAACAATGGTGGTGAGTACTTAAAATCCAATTCATTTCTTCATACTGAGAATGAATACCAGGATTTTGAATTCCGTTGTTTATTTCGACTGTCAGGTGATTCTGGATTTATCAACAGCGGGATCCAGTATCGGTCAAAATTGACTAAGGGAAACGTTACCGGGTACCAGGCGGATATCGGTAATGGATACTGGGGCGATCTGTATGATGAGCACCGCAGGGGCACGCTACTAAAAGGCGATACGACTATTTTACATCACCTGCTGTTCGAAGATAACTGGAACAGCTATATCATTCGTGTAAGAGATAGACATCACGAGTTATATATCAACGGAATTAAGACCGCTGACTATTTTGAAAAAGATCCGTCAATTCCATCCAAAGGATTTATTGCACTCCAGATTCATAGCGGTGGAATTGCGAAGGTTGAGT
>JANOCH010000504.1:0-3592 GCA_031412015.1 Chitinophagaceae bacterium | reverse complement strand
CTTGGAATATTACCGGCGTGTTACCCACGGATTAAAGAATTGTGACCGCAATGTTACCGTAATGTTAACTCCCCGCTGTTTCCTTCTGTTTCCTTCTGTTTTCCTCTAAATCGAGGAAACATAAACTTAACATTGGCGCCGCTTATCCACTTCTTTAAAAAACAGATGTTTGATATCCCTAAAAGCGAAAGTGAATGCGGGTAGTAAAAATATTGTCTTTCAAGTCTTCCTTATAACTCGTAAGTTGAGTTGATTCGTTTTTTACAATATCATAATAAAAGATCACTTTGACATTATCATTAAGATGATGTAAAACCCCAAGTCCGAGTGTCGAGAACTTAATATCGGCTGCGGTAAGGTTGGTACCGGCCTTGCCTATCTGTTCTTTTCCTACATCGGTATTAGGATCATACCAATCGTATTTAACTATTAGCTGATTTTTTCTATTGACAATATTTTGCAGTAAAAGAAGAAATATACCATCAAAGTTTCTTTTGTAAGTGGGCAAGGGTATCCCGTTCAAGGCCGGTGTATCTCCAGGATTCACCGTAGTGGTGGCCGTACCGGGTTGTTTACCCTCCCAGTATTCAGCCCGGATTTCAGTTTCACCCCAACCATGATGCAACAAAGCCTGTACGTCCGCACCGTAGTATTGCCGGGGCGCTTTACCACCCAAATTAGATGGCGTTGAATCCACCGCGAAATATTTGTCACCTCCAGTCTGCGAGCTTATTCCGTACACATATTTTGTTCCGTTTCTCCACCCACCATACAACAAAGATAGACCGCCACTAAAATTCCAATGGCCGCTTTTGACAGGCTTAATGGTTATCCGGCTGATAAAATCCTTGTAGCTGTCAAAATCGGCCCGGCCGGATAGCCCCTGTCCATTGAAAATTCCAGCATCCATCTTTATTATCTTATTCTTCGCATCTCTTCTCAGAGGTTCGTAGGTTATCATTAAGCCAAGGTCTCTCTCTGAAGGCATTAAAATTTGTGACATCCTTCCTCTTTCCGGAGCTTCCCGGAAAGTGGAAGACAGGTTGACCTCATAACCAAAAGGCCTGGCAAACATGCCCGCCGTCATCGAAAACTTATGGCGTTTTGCTTCGTATATTTTTACAAACATGTCCCGTAATCCAACCGCCCTTTCGGTCGCATCTACCTGGAAAGTAAACAGGGCTTTGGGGTAATTGTCTTCAGTGGCAAGGAAATAATCGATTTTTACCCGTGCTCGTCTGAGCATGAAACGGTTATCGGATTGCGCAGCAAAGTCACCGCCATTATAGGATCCTGCACCCTTGGTTTGTGCCACCTGGAACTGTGGCTGTATGTATCCGGTTATCCTAAGATTTTCAAAACGTTTCAACACCGGCCTAAGCGTATCTTTTACAAATAACAGGGAATCGAAATCTGAAAGATATCGTTGGGAAAATCCATTTAGGGAAAACATGACTACAATACCACTAACAAAAAAACCTCTTAACGTTTTCTTAATCATTACTTAATATTAAAATAACCTTGTTTTAAAACTGGCGCAAGGTACAAAAGTCATATATGTAATATATGTTACCCGAACGTTATCTAATTATTAACTGTATATTAAATAATTATTAACTCTCGCTGGTTCTCCTTCAGACCCGTTTCAAGCGGGTAATTTCGCAAACCTCCCGATGGTATTGGGACAAAAAACACAATATGGGACTTAATTCTTTCATGAAACTATTTACGCCAAAGTCAAAAATATTTTTTGAGCTTTTTGAAAAGATGGCGGACAATGGTTCTAAAATGGCGGGCATACTGAAAGCGGTGGTGGCCGAAACCGATTTTGATAAAAGAGCTTCTCTCATAAGCCAGGTGGAAGACCTGGAACATGCCAACGATGAGCTGACCCACAATGTGTTTACAGAATTAGGCCGCAATTTCATAACCCCATTTGACCGGGAAGACATTCACTACCTTGCTACTGCGCTAGATGATATCGCCGACTACATTTATGCCGCAGCGAAAAAGATCAATTTTTACCGCGTGAATCCTAACGATATGGGGATGCAGAAAATGGCTGATTTGATTGAGCAAGGCGCCTTACAGGTTCGTATTGCCGTTGCTGAATTGAGGGACATGAAAAATATGCGCAACATCACCGAGGCCCTCGTTAAAATCAATAGTATTGAGAACCAGGCCGATGATATTTTTGATATGAGCATTGAAAAGCTTTTTGCTACGGAGCCAGATGCCAAGGAAGTGATCAAGAAAAGAGAAATTTACCAGGTAATGGAAATTGTTACTGATAAATGTGAAGATGCGAGTAATGTGATAGAATCTATTATTATAAAATACTCTTAATACACATCAGCCAATGTGCTAATGCGCTAACGAGGAAAGAATCGCCATCTAAGTCTATCATTAGCACATTTAGCAACTTAGTACATTATTATTATGACCACATTCCTCATTGTCATTATAGCTCTCGCCCTGATCTTTGATTATATCAATGGTTTTCATGATGCAGCCAATTCTATTGCTACGGTGGTTTCCACTAAAGTACTTACTCCCTTCCAGGCGGTGGTTTGGGCAGCGGTTTTTAATTTTGTCGCCTTCTTTATTTTTAAAGATCATGGGGTAGCCGATACGGTAGCAAAGACAGTAAGACCTGAAGAAATTGCCAAAGGCGAAATGATGGTGGTTATTTTTTCCGGGCTGATAGCGGCAATAGCATGGAATCTGCTTACCTGGTGGTTTGGCATCCCCTCATCTTCTTCTCATACATTGATCGGTGGATTTGCCGGCGCTGCAGTAGCCAGCGCAGGTTTCGGAGCAGTCAATTCGGCTATTGTTCTTAAAACAGCAGCATTTATTTTAATAGCCCCTTTAGTGGGAATGATTATGGCCTTTATCATTTCTCTCTGGTTTATTCACTCCTTTAGTAAAGGCGCAACCCCTAAAATTATCTCTGTCATTGTGTTGCTGTGTGTAGGACTTTTCCTGTATTTTAATATGGAAACGGATGCTGCTATAGTGTCTAAAGGAACTCATTACGATTCCTATATTAACCAGGTAATTTTTTATTCCAAAAATTTTAAATGGATATTGCTGGCTTTCATCCTTGTTGTAATGGCAAGTTTTACATTTTTTCTCAGTAACCTCAATGCTACAAGGGCGAATGCCTGGTTTAAACGGCTGCAATTAGTTTCATCAGCGGCATTCAGTATAGGCCATGGTGGTAATGATGCGCAAAAAGTAATGGGGATCATTACTGCTGCCTTAATAGCAAGTGGAAGCATTTCTCAGTTTAACCAAATGCCGGTGTGGGTTCCTCTTGCCTGTTACACAGCCATTGCAGCAGGTACCCTAAGTGGCGGATGGAAGATCATTAAAACTATGGGTACCCGGATAACCAAAGTAACACCTTTTGAAGGAGTAGCCGCGGAAACAGCCGGCGCTATTACTTTATTTGTCACTGAAGCGTTGAAGATACCTGTCAGCACCACTCATACCATTACCGGTGCCATTATTGGAGTGGGCGCTACCAAACGATTATCAGCTGTCCGCTGGGGGGTAACAGTGAACTTGCTTTGGGCATGGATACTCA
>JANOCH010000503.1:0-10630 GCA_031412015.1 Chitinophagaceae bacterium | reverse complement strand
TTGCACTGCTATCGACTCAGTTAACATCAGAACATTCTGTGAAGGATCACAGGTCTTTGTACCCAACGCGTTTTCTCCGGATGGAGATGGTGTCAACGATATCCTGATGGTAAGAGCTAAAGGAGTCGAAACCGTTCGTTTATTGAGAATCTTTACCAGGTGGGGGGAACTGGTCTTTGAAAAAAGCAATTTCCCGCCAAACAGTCCATCCTATGGATGGGATGGAAAGATAAGAGGCGTAACAGCACCTGCGGAAGTTTATGTGTATACTGCCGAAGTGACCTGTGATAACCTGCAAACCTATACTTACAAAGGGAATATTACCATACTCAAATAAAATCCACCACCATGAAACTAACTCTACTCCTACCCTTCTTTGTTTTCCTGGTATTGAGTACTTCAAGAACCGAAGCGCAGCAGGATATTAATTTTTCACAGTTCTATGAATTACCGTTGCTGCGAAATCCTGCACTGGCGGGTATCTTTAACGGTAACGTAAGATTTACGGCGGCTTACCGCAATCAATGGGAAAGTGTAACAGCACCTTACCGGACGATGGCGCTGGGTTCGGAAGTAAAATTTTTCAAAGGCTTTTCCGCCGGCGATTTTATAACCGCAGGATTCCAGTTTACCAATGATGTGGCCGGTGATTCAAAACTGAAAAGAACGCAATTTTTTCCCGTACTGAATTATCATAAACTGCTAAACGAAGAACACAATACGATGATAGCCCTTGCATTTATGGGCGGTTATGTTACTGAAAATTTTGATCCCACGAAATTGCAATTTGATGACCAGTTCGTCAATGGCAGCTACAGCTCTTCCAATCCTACCAACCAGACTTTTTCCAAAACAGGCTTCAATTATTTGGATGCCTCAACGGGTATTAGCTTTAGCAGCCTGATAAGAAACAATGCAAGATTTTATATTGGGGCAGGTTTATATCACTTTACCAATCCTACCTTATCGTTCATGAATGATAACAAGGTTAAGCTGAATAAAAAATATGTCTTCAATACAGGTGTATCGGCTTACACAAGCACCTATAACAGGATCGTGATTTATGCCGACTATTTTATGCAGGGAGGCGACAGGTTATTACAGGGCGGTTTTCTATACTCGCATAATTTTGATCACACCGGGGATGAAGCAAGATTATCCGTCTCCGGCGGCGCCGTGTATCGCTTTAAGGATGCGATGATACCTGTTGTAAAACTTAATACCAATAAATTGAGCATAGGACTAAGCTATGATGTTAATACCAGCAAGCTTAAGACCGCTTCGGCCTACAGGGGTGGTTTTGAGCTAACGCTTTCGTATATCGATCTCTGGAACGGCAAGAACAGCGACGCGAGAAAAGTAGAGTGCCCGATCAATATCTGGTAAACTAGATCTCTTGTTTGAAGGATACCTTCCACGATTTCGGAAAGTTCATAGCAGGCAGTATTACCGGCAATAAGAAAGTGAATAGTACGATAGCAGGTATAGCGGCTACAGGAAACTTTAGTATAAGTAGATCATAAGTTGCCGAAAAGATGGTAAGGCCACCAGGGATCAAAAAACAAAATTCAAGTCTTTCCGTCTTCCCGACTTACCGGCTCAAACTGATCTATCAGAATTTTCGAATTTACTCTTTCAGCTCATCTTCTCCTTAGCTCCTGGTTTTATTCACAATATTAAATGCTTATTGCACTTTCTTCAACCCCTTATAATGTTCTTTCTGTTTTTTAGTAAGTTTTTCAATTGCGTAACGGAGAAGTGTACGTGGCATGATTGCGCCGTATTTATCCAAAAATGCTAAAAGCTTTTTAGCATCCTTATCACCGGCGAACCGCAGCATCCATCCCGTTGCCTTGTGTATCAGGTCTTCTTTATCGTTGACCAGTAACTCAGCGATCATAAATGTATCATGCAACTCACCCTTCCTGATAAAATAACAGGTGCTGAGTATCGCGGTGCGTCGCTCCCATATATTCTTCGACCTTGCTAATTTGTATAAGATATCATGTGGCTTAGTAAAAAGATAGCTCCCGGTCATATGCAAACAACCCAGGTCAACAAGGTCCCAGTTGTTGATCCGGTCGTGCCGTCTCATGTATAGTTCATAAAACTCTTTCAAGCGGCTTTCCGTTATTTTTTTCGTCCGGGATTCTTTGTCCATGATACTTACGCCACCGGCCCTTACTTCGTGGATGGGGCTTTCAAGCAACTTCTCAATTTCCCCGATCGGCATGCCGTTAAATTCAATGGCCAATGCAAACAGCTGACCCATTTTTACTCCAATGAATTTATCTCCTTCGCCATACTGTCCCTCACCGGATTTAAAATAACGTTGGATCTTTCTCAATTCTTCATCAGATTGAAGAGCTTTCAGCCGTTCAATAAATTGCTTCGCCGTACGACCTCTTTTAGCGATTATGTCACTATTTAGAAGAGAAGTCGACTTCGCTTTCGGAGATCCCGCTTTTTTTGCTGACGTAGACTTCGCCATTTATTTTTGCTTAAGCTATTTGCCTTCCGCCGCCGTTTCGAGGTCGGCAATAATGATCTTTTTCATTTTCATCATCGCCTGCATTACTCTGCCGGATTTCGCCTGGTCCTTGTCGCCTAATAACTCACCAAGTATGGGTGGCACAATTTGCCAGGATAGGCCAAACTTGTCCTTTAACCAGCCGCACATACTTTCCTGCCCGCCATCCGCCGTGAGTTTATTCCAGAAATGATCAATTTCATCCTGTGTCCCGCAGTCTACATAAAAAGAGATCGCTTCTGTAAATTTAAATTGCGGACCCGCATCAAAGGCATAAAATTTTTGTCCATCCAGTTCAAATGTACCATGCATAACCTGGTCTTTTGGAAAAGGGCTTCCCTCCGCCCAATAAGTAATATTAATGATCTTTGAATTCTTAAAAACAGAAGTATACAATTTAATGGCTTCCTCAGCTTTTCCATCGAACCAGAGAAAGGGAACTATCTTTTGCATATGATTTGATTGTTGGTATTAATATGGTTTAATTTTTTTTATACTATAAGCGCTGTTTAAGTGCATCCAGGAAAGGTCGTATCATCGAAAGCAGTCATTCAATTTCATCATCATGAATATCTTCAAAGAGCCTGGAAACATGGCCAACTGTTTAGCAAGCGCTCATCAAAGATGCAATGAATAAAAATGATGTGAAGGGTGCAAATGCGACAATGCAAGGATTATTTACGACAAAATCGTCTTTTTACTTTTTTATTTTTTTGACGATCGCTTATTCAGCCAAGGAGCAGAGTTCTCGTATGCAATAGAAGTCTGTAGAAACCCGGACATCGTAAAATTGTCTCGCTTATCGTCCTGCTCATGGCCTTACTACATTGAAGCAGGTTTCCTTTATTACCTGTAGCCGCAAGCGCAGTAAAACATCCGGCGACAGTGGATATTGCATTTCGACGATGATATATTCCCCGCATCGTTGTTACAAACAGTACAGGAAAATACAAAAGCATCCTTTTTCCTATGCAGTAGTCAATTTACTGTCCTGAGAAACTGATATCAGTTTCAATATCCCTTTTACATTCTTGGGTTGACAGGCTTAATGGGATCAGCAAAAGTATTGGCGCCCCGGGTTCTTAATTTGCGGCGAAATACTTTATCCCCGCAGGTTACATATAAAATATTAAAATCTGGTCCGCCGAAACAGACATTGGACGTTTGCCCGTTCGAGGGCGGCGCCGGTAGTATCGCATTGACCCTGCCGAGTTGATCCAATACCTGTATACCGATCCTTGACGTGACATACACTCTTCCTGCTGTATCGCACTTCAAACCATCAGACCAGGCATTCTCTTCGGTATCCGGTACCTGAAGCCATCCATAGCGTTGTTTATACGAAAGCGTTCCGTCGGGTTTTATTTTGTAGGCCCATACCCAATGCGAAGCTGATTCGGTAGCGTATAATTGTGTTTGATCCGGTGAGATCGTAACGCCATTAGGAAATTTCAATCCTTCATCCACTACTAATTTTTCACCATTGGGTCTAACCAAATAAAGTTTACCCGGCTTGACTGATCCATCCGGCGCGGTTACATACATGTTGCCATTCTTAGCGATTACGAGGTCATTCCCATTAATACTATCGGCCAATACTGTTTCCTTTTCATTTGCATCATAACGCAGTATTTGTTTTGTACCACCCGCAGTAGTATAACGTTTACCATCAGGGCCAAAACAAGTGCCGCTTGCTTTTTTTGCATCGATATTTAATGTTACCAACTTACCGTCCAATCCAACCTTATAAGTTTTGGAAGCAGGAATATCCTGGTAATAGACTTCGCCTTTTGAATTAACGGCTGTACCCTCTGTAAATTGGTAGCCCTCCCCTACCAGTTCCCAATCTTCACCCGTAATAAGCAAGTCAGATAAGAATTGGTTTTTTGATTTTCCTTTTGGTACCTGTGTTGGCCATTCTTTCCACAACCAACGCATAGCCTGCGGGAAAACAGCTGTACCGTGGTTGCCATTATGACCACCTTCTCCCCATACATGGTTCACTTCATAACCAGAAAATGTCAATGCCCTTTCCATTGATTCATTCGCTTTCCACCAATCGCCGGCATAAATATTCAGATCGTTGGATCCATCCTGTAAAAAAACCCGGATAGGTTTAGGTTCATATTTACGAACCAGGATGGGATAACGATCTGCACCCCGCAAGCCAATGTATGTTCCTATTGCGCTGAACACTCTTGAAAACTCCTCCGGATGTTCCCAAGCAGCGGTAAAAGCACAAACAGCGCCACTGCTGGAACCTCCAATGGCCCTGTCGTTACCATTTTTCGATAAACGGATAGCCCTGCCGTCACTTGCTTTTTTCTTTTCAACCTCAGGTAATATTTCGGTAAGAATAAAACGGGCATAAGCATCCCCTAAACCATCATATTCAAAACTGCGATTAAAACGATTCAACGCATTGGTTCCACTGTCGGCTAAAACCCTGCCCGGTGTTACAAACACACCGATCGTAACCGGCATTTCGTTTTTATGAATCAGGTTATCAAACACTAACGGAGCCTTCCATTGAATGCCGTCCTGGTTGATATATACACAGGCAGGCTTATCCGGTTTATACTGGGCGGGCACATAGATCCAGCATTCACGCCAGGTACCCGGATATATCTTTGACTGATCAAACGCGAATTTTATAATTTCTCCCTTGGGTACACCCGCCTGCTCCACACTGGCAGAATCAACAGGATATACTTCGTTAGATTGAGCAAATACGCCGGCTTGAACAAGCAGGCACATGAACAAGGACAATCGTTTCATGATGGATCGTAATAAGTAGTGAAATGAAAAATGAGTAATGAAGATAAATGGTTTGAGCGAAACTCGGGTTTTGCTTTAAGCGGATTGTAGTTGCCTCCTCTTTAAATCAATAGAATTGGCTTTTATATTTCTTTAATTTATGAAAAAGATTGCTTTATAAAAAGTAAAAGTAACTACGCTGAAAAATCAGGCGGCATAAGTATTTGTGTGTTCCATCACATCTGTTTGTCGTACTGTGCCGTATATATTTCGTGACGAAAGTTAATTTTACAATACAGTTTACTGTTTTCTTGTTTTGTCTTGCCGCTACAGCCCGGGCGCAAGTTATTGACAATAGTTCCACCTTCAGAAAAATTAATCGGGAAAAATATTTCCGTTTCCACTACGATAATGACTATTTTACCAAGTCTGATGAATATTATACACAGGGTGTCGCGTTTGAATATGTACATCCCCGAATAAATAAATTTTTTCCGGCCAGGCTCTTATGGAAACCATATAAAGCAGATCCGCAGACAGGGATAGCTCTTAATTTATTCGCATTCTCTCCTACAAGTACCAGGAGTAATGATATTTTGTATGGTGACAGACCCTTCGATGCTAATATTTCGCTGAGAGTTTTTTCCATTCAAAACGATAGTGCGCATCAGCGACAGGTATCGGCGGCTTTTACTATTGGTGTAATGGGGCCCGCGGCGTTGGGCAATGAAATACATACGGCTATTCACCGGTGGCTGAAAAACCCTTTGCCTTATGGTTGGCAACACCAGGTACAAAACGATGTCATTATAAATTACCAGTTGAACTATGAAAAAAATCTGTTTAGGGCCGGTAGCAATTTTTCGCTGAACACAACGGGGGAAGCGAGGTTGGGAACGTTGAATACGAAAGTAAGTGGTGGATTCAACGTCATGGCAGGCAGATTCAACAAGAGATTTTCATCCGTTAATCATCATCCAGTAAAAACTGAATATTATTTTTATGCACAAAGCCGGTTGAATTTGATTGGCTACGATGCGACCCTGCAAGGTGGGTTATTCAATCAAAAAAGTCCTTATACCATCGCAGCCGCGGATGTTTCAAGGGTGACATTCCAGGCGGATGCCGGTGTAATCGTGAATTTTAAAAGTCTTTTCCTTTCTTATACTCAGTCGTTTCTAACCAAAGAATTCACTACAGGCAACTATCATCGGTGGGGTGGTATCAGCGCCGGATTCGCTTTTTAGATACTAAAGCCGGCCAGATCACGCTTTGATCTTTGGTGTAATGATCAAATTGCAAATCGGCATAATCTTTTGTCCACATGGACACATCTTATAGTTAATCAAACTTGCCTTCCTTCTTAGTTAATGCAAAAAATTTATCCAGCTTGCCGCCTATCGCTTCTTCGAATGCGGCCTGCATATCCTCGGGCTGAGGATGCTTGTTTTTCCACTTGTTAAAATAGTTTTGAACCGCCAATTCGACTTTATCCCAGCCAACGGCAGATTCCAGTATATACATCCACAAAGCCGTCTTTACGTAAGATATCAGGCCATACTGCTCACTATCAGGAAATTTTTCCGCTGAGATATCCATCGCGGATTGCATGGGAAGGTTAGCATCAATAGCACCATAAATAAGGCCCAGGAATTCATCCACGGTTTTTTCCTTAAGCTCCTTTGGAATAGCATCGCCAAAGACCGAGTTGGCCCTGTATTTTTCTGCTTCGTACCGGAACTGGAAATAACTATTCAATCCCTCATCCATCCAGGTATGTGCCCTTTCATTGCTGCCGAGCATACTCATAAACCAGTTATGCCCTATTTCATGTGCGATAACGGCATCCAGTGTTTCCACTTTTGCGTCGGGGCTGGTAATAAGCGTGATGGTAGGATATTCCATACCACCGCTTGAATTATTTTTCGGGCCTTCTACCACCTGCACTACCGGGTAACCATACTCTCCTACCCATTCGCTGTATTTTTTTACGCCATCTTTAATGTAATCAATGCTGTTGTTCCAGATGGTGCCCTTTTTATTATGATAGTAAGAAAAGGCCTCGATCACTTTACCGCCAGGCAACCGGGTGGTGTCGTACTGTATTACAAAGTTTTTATCGGCAAACCATGCGAAGTCAGGTACCAGTTCCGCAAAGTAGGACAATGTTTTCTTTGCGTTCTTATTTACGGGAACATAAAGGGCAGGTTTGCCTTTACGGTCAGCGACATTTTTTGCTCCTGTTTTTTTATAAGCCTCCAGTTCATCTTTTGTTTGCAATAAACCCGTAGCGCCTACAATATATTCAGATGGAACGGTTATATCTACGGTATAATCCGCATACTCACTATAAAACTCACCCATATCCAAATAGGGGAATTCATGCCATCCATTCTTATCAAATACCGCGGGTTTAGGATACCATTGACAAGCCATAAATTCACCATCGGCATAACCTGACCTTGAGAAATATGGCGGCAGCATTACCTTGAACGGCGTTGAGATCGTGATCGAATCTCCCGGAAGCAATGGTTTGTTCAATACCAATTTGGTAACATCGATATATTGAGGATTGGGATGTGGTTCTGTTTTAGCCGGCTGATCATTGACTTTAAAAGCAAGGCCCTCTATAGAACCCGGGCCGATATTATCCTTCTTTTTAGCCCGGGCCGAATCATTTTTTATCTGCTGCAATAAAGCGGTTGATTCATTTTTATAGGCATTGGGCCAGATATGAAACCAGATAAAATCGAGTGTGGAAGGAGAATTATTTTTATATACGATCGTTTCAAATCCTGTTATAGACTTTTCCTTATCGTTTAATTCCGCTTTGATATTGAAGCGAAGCTGCTGCTGCCAGTAATCTTGTTGGGAGAATAGTTGGGTACAGATCAAAAAGGCAAGGACAAACGAAAATAGTTTCATGGGCTTATTTTATAATCGCTAAAAATAAGAAAATATCGGGCTAAAACCACCCTGCTATTGGATTTTATCAATTGTTCAACATTTACGCAGGTCCTTTTCCCGGTATCGCCCTGATAGCCTTTAGGAAAACTCTTATCGCAGACTTGCGGCATTGAATCCTATAGTAAAGCCACATATTCCAGATCATTAAACCAAGTGGCTATTGCGCCCAATTGACCTTTATGTCATGTTTGGCGGCATATACTTTCCCAACAGCGATCAATTTATTATAAAGTTCATCGAAACGGGGATAGTACTCATCGTGGATAGATTGTGTCAATGACTGTATTTGTTCTTTCGGTGCTCCATCGTCATAGAGTTTCGCGAGTTGTTGGTATTCATTTTTGCAGACCGGCAGAACGTGTTCATGTAAACTAATCGATGCTTCGAGCAACTCTTTCGTATCATCCGTTACTTTTAAGTTCTTTATTTTGCCCAATTGTTCCTCCATATATTGAATTTTCCCATCGATTATTTCCTTTCGCTTCATAGGCTCTGTACGGTTTACATCTCCATCCACCATTTTAACGGAAGGTTGATCAAGTTCTCTTTCCAGGCCATTGTTGGCAAAGCCAACCAGCATGTTACTATTCAGGACGGCCCTGGCAAAATAGTCTTCAGGACTAGCGGTATTACACGAGGGAAGTAACAAGCAAAAGCAACCAATTGAGGCAAGAATTGAAGCGATTTTTTTCATGCAGTATATTTTATATATAAAAATAGATAATCGCAATTAATTTAAAATATATTCCAGTATGACCAGTTAATAGTCTTTAAAATTTGTCGATTTTTTTATCCCCCGCTTCCTCCCTATTTTCACCGCATGCACCCGCATTTACAAACCTTACTTCAATGTATTGCCCTGGAAGAAAAGGAACAGGCAAACAGGTATAGCCTGGATCAACAACATACGCTGAAGCAATTGAAGGCTGAAGGCCTGGCCTTGCATCCTATCATTGTCACCAGGAAAAATTTTGGCTATGCTGATTATCCCGAAGTTAGTTTCAAACTCAGCTTTCCGCCGGAAGCCAATATGTTTAAAGATGGCGCCGCGATTGAATGTTTTATTTCCGGAGAAGAACCAGTAAAGGGCGTGCTAATAAGTCTTGATGGTAAGAATGGTGAATTCCGTCTCTTCGCACCCGATTTTCCGGATTGGATCGAAGATAATGGAGTGGGAATTAAACTGGCCCCTGATACCAGGACCACCAGCATCATGAAAAAAGTGCTGAATGAACTGGAAAGCAATCAACCGCTTTTTAAATTGTTTGAACAGCTACATAGCGTCGCACCAGTGCCTGCAACCCTCATTAAAAATATATCGCTGGATTTTCACAATCGACGGCTGAATGAAAGTCAGCAACAAGCCGTAGCCGCCATTACTCAAAATGAATTGATCACTATTGTACATGGTCCTCCGGGAACAGGCAAAACGACCACATTGATTGAGGCCATTCTTCAATTGATCAAGGGCGGCGAAAAAGTTTTGGTATCCGCACCCAGCAATACCGCCGTGGACAATATAGCGAAGGGCCTGATCCGGCAGGGGGTAAAACTTTTGAGAGTTGGTAATACGAGCAAGGTTGATGAAACTATTTTCACTCACACACCTGAAGGAAAATTAGCGAATAGCAAACAACAAAAAGAGATCAAGCAGTTAAAAATAAGGGCCGAAGAGTTTCGCAAGATGGCCCTGAAATACAAACGTAGTTTTGGTAAAGCCGAAAGAGAACAGCGCAACCTGCTTTTCAAAGAAGTAAAAAACATCAGAACTGAAATAAAAAAACTACAGGCTTACAACGAAGAAAAACTATTTGAGGAAGCTGAAGTAATTGCCGGTACACCTATCGGTTTATATGATGCCGGTATTGATCACCTGCACTTTGATACACTTGTCATTGACGAAGCCGGTCAATGTATCGAGCCATTGGCCTGGTGCGTATTTCCCTTAGCGGAAAAGATCGTATTGGCCGGCGACCATTGGCAACTCCCCCCTACAGTATTAAGCAATGAAGCGGCCCGGTTGGGCTTTAACCGCTCCATTTTAGAAACAGCTATTGGCACGGTAGGTTCGGTCTTTCTTCTCAATACGCAGTACAGGATGAGACTAGTCATTGCCGGATTCAGCAGTAATTATTTTTATAATAGTTTGCTATTGACAGCGGAACATCTGCACGACACAGGGGTACATCTCACTTTTATTGATACAGCGGGATCTGGTTATAATGAGAAGCATGGCCCTGACGGCATCAGTTTACAAAACGAAGGTGAGTTGCGTATCGTTCAGAAGATACTAGAAACGGAATCACTCAATCCATCAAAGACAGCCATCATTTCTCCGTACTCAGGCCAGGTGGCTGCCGCCAGGGAAATTTTGCC
>JANOCH010000502.1:0-3978 GCA_031412015.1 Chitinophagaceae bacterium | reverse complement strand
ATCTTTTTCCCCCAATCCAAATATCAATTGATGATCCACCGAAGAAAAGTAACCACGAACCGGGCTTTGCTCCTGTAGTTGAACCTTACCATTATTATATACAAAGACTTTCGAACCAAAGCCCTGAGTGTTCATACTGTCACCCTTTAACTGAATACTTAAAAAATGAGTGGTTGCCGGTTTGTTTTTTTGCCGCGTATTGTTGATAAATACAAAAGCTTCTATATTGATATTGTTGACTACGAGATCGAGATCGCCGTCATTATCCAGGTCAGCATAGGCAGCGCCGTTTGACATAGATGGTTCGTTTATTCCACCTTCATCAGAGTGATCTGCAAAAGTCAGATCCCGTTGATTGAGGTATAAATAATTCGGCAGGTTAACATGATCCAATGAAGCCAATTTTTTCCTGATCGCCTTTTCCTGCTCTTCCCTGTTGCGGGAGCTGTTGAAAATATTTTTACTGAATTCCAGGAAATCAGCATCAATAAAATCCCTCCCTATGCCGTTGGTGATATGAATATCCTTCCAGCCATCATTATCAAAATCCGCAAACAGTACACTCCAGCTCCAATCGGTCGCCTGGATTCCGCTCAACTGTCCTATCTCGCTAAAGAATGGAAGACTGGTATCTCCCTGCTGACGGTTCCCGTTATTAAGCTGAAGCATATTCCGCATAAACTCGGGTTCATACCCCATGGCACGTTCCGCCTCATACCTTTCATAATTTATAAAAGAAAAAGAAGTTTTCTTTCGTTCATTATATTCCGGCAACATATCCAGGGTGACGATATCGGGCCATGCATCATTGTTGATATCCGCGGCATCCGTGCCCATACTGGAATAACTCTGGTGTTGAATCGCTTTTGCGATACAGTTAGTGAACGTACCGTTGCGATTGTTGAGCCACAATTCATCATTGGAGATAAAATCATTGGCTACATAAATATCCTGCCAACCATCATTGTTAAAATCACTGACCGCAACACCCAGGCCGTAACCGTCTTCCCTGATTCCCGCCTCCATTGAAACGTCCGTAAAAACAGGATGCCCCGCCTGTGCACTATCACCATCATTCCGGTAGAGTTTATCATTGGCGTCGGAACGGCCACTTTTGTCACGGGGAAAAATTGTATTCGTATTTCTTGCACTCAGCAGGTAATTGGTGAGATACATATCGAGGTCTCCGTCCCTGTCATAATCGAAAAATGCAGCCTGCGTTGAGTACCCGGTATCGGCAAGGCCGTAGGCTTCCGCTTCCTCCCGGAAAGAAAGATCTTGCTGGTTAATAAACAAAAGATTTTTTGACCGATGCAAAAGGTCTCTTCCAAAAACGCAAACATAGATATCATCATTCCCGTCATGATTGATATCGACAATACTAACGCCGGTACACCAAACATCCGTACCGATACCGGCCTTTTCCGTTATATCTTCAAACTGATTACTTCCTTTATTTATATAGAGACGGCAGCTTACCTGGTTACCGGTAAAAAAAATATCTTTTAATCCGTCGTTATTAAAATCACCGATACCTACTCCCCCACCCATATAACCGAACTCATTGATAAAAGAATGCGATGAGTCGTTGTCATCAATTTCGTTATTGAAAAGAATACCAGACTCCGAAGGATTAAGCTGCGTAAATAACTTATCGTTACGTTTAGAAGTGCAGGACGAAAAAAAAATGAGCGTAACGATAATAAAATAAAAATTAAAACCGGTAAAATGTTTTTTCATACTGGCGGCAAGTTAGCTCGGGAGACACAGAATCCCTATACCGAGGGACCTTGACTATTAATTCTAAAAAATTAGGGCTGTCAAAAAATGACAGCCCTACGAATCTACTGCTTATGCGAAGTGAAAAGAACTAAGATGGTAAGATCGAAATTGGCTTTTCAAATGAATTTATCAGCGTTTATTTAATCAGCGGGTTTGTTGAAGTTTCACTCGAAGGAATCGGGAACAGATCAACCTGGCCGGATACCCTATCGGGAATGATAGAAGGGAAATACCCTTTTTTCCTCCAGCGCAGGATATCAATATTACTAACCTGCTCAGCACTCAATTCAACAGACCTTTCATGCATAACGGCTTTTAATGCGTCATTCTTTGATGCAGGCGCGACAGCAGGCATATTTACACCGGGGCGGCTACGAACTTCATTGATATAGCTTGCAGCCTGTGCAGGTGTTCCCACTTCAGCTTCACATTCAGCCAGCATCAGCAGTACATCAGCGTAACGAATTAAACGATGGTTAAGACCACCCGGGTGAAAACCAGAATTAACCCAATCGTAAATGCCATACTTCCTGAAAAATCTTTTGATGGTCACACCATTTTTTGTACTGGTACCAACATTCATATCCGCGGCAGTCAGCGTTTTCGGTCCCAAAGGTGACTGCGTCAATATCTGATCACCTTCCTCGAAAATGGAAAATTTATATCGCGGATCGTTGGCTTCAAATTCATTCAGCAACCGATCGGAAGGAATGATGTTTCCCCAGGTAATTCCATATTCCTGGTTACGTACCGTACTCAACGGGCTTGTAGAACCTTCGCCATTATATCCCCAGTTAAAGTTGTTATCACCTCTGTCAACAAAGACAACTTCAAAAATGGATTCTGCATTAAACTCATGACCGGTTGTAACTAATGTACCGGCATCATCCCTTACATCGCCATCAAAATTCCATAAAAAATTAACCAGCGAATATTTGTTATACACTTGCAGGAGAGCGGTCTTTGCAGCCGCATAGTCACCTTTCTGCATTTGCACCCTTCCCATTAAAGCATCCGCGGCGCCTTTTGTTGCTCGTCCGAGGTCAGATGATCCATAGCTTGCCGGCAATTTTTGCGAGGCCTCCGTCAGATCGGTAATGATAAATGCATAGATATCGGCCGCCGGAGATTTGCCTTGAAAGCCCGTGGCAGAGGTGACCGTTTCCGTATAAAGTGGCACATCACCCCACTGTGATACCAATTCAAAATAGGCCCATGCCCTTAAAAACTTTGCCTCACCCACCAGTCGATCTCTTAATGCCACATTATCGGTTACACCCGGTGCTTTTGCAATTACGAGGTTGGCCCTGTTGATCATTTGATAAGAACCCGTCCATACATTCGACATAACAGAATTAGATGGCGCCGGTGAAGGTTGCTTAAGTAGTTCCGCCCTCGGAGCCTCTAATTGAGCACCTCCGGGTGAGCATTCACCGCTTCTCATATCATGCGTAAAGAACCATTCCCGGCCAACCAATTGAGCAGAGCGCAAAGTCGAATAGATCGAATTCACACCATTCTGAAGTTCGATTGCCGTTTTAAAATAACTTTCAGTTGTCGGGTTGTTTTCATCGAGAATATCCAGTTTATCGTCACAGCCAACCAGGCTGGTAAACACCAGGAGGACAGCTATAAACAGTTTACTAATATTTTTTTTCATATAACTCTATTTTATAAAAGTTGACTTAATTTTTTGCTATTAAAAATTTGCCTGGATACCTACCTGGAAAGCTTTTGGCTGGGGGTAAACAGCAAAGTCGATGCCGTTGGTCAATGATGAATTAGGTGTTCTGTTACCAACTTCCGGATCATATCCACTGTACTTTGTGAACGTCAGGATATTTTGCGCCGAAACATAAATACGCAAATTCTTTACCACTCCTTTGGTTAACGTTTGTAATGAAGAAGCCGGAAGGTTGTAGCCTAACATGACGTTTTTCAAACGCAGGTAAGAACCATCTTCCAAAAAACGAGTGGATGGACGTGCATTTTGATTGGGATCAGAAGAAATAGCACGGGGAATATCAGTATTGGTATTTGAAGGTGTCCATGCATTTAATACCTGTGTACCGGCATTAAAGAAACGAACCATTCCCTCTGTAATAACACGTGTGGCATTAAAAATTTTATTACCCTGTACTCCCTGGAAGAAAATGGAGACATCAAAATTCTTATAGTTGGCACCTAGGCTTAAAG
>JANOCH010000501.1:0-4170 GCA_031412015.1 Chitinophagaceae bacterium | reverse complement strand
TGCTCTACTTCGCGGTGCAAATGTAAGGTCATCAAGCTAAGCCGCCAAACAAAAAATAAAAGCCACTGTGATCAATATTCACAGCGGCTTTATATATGCTTTATAATTCTTATTTATGATTTCCGGGAGATGCTGCTGGCGCCGCTTGTTTTAATATCCCGCATCAGGCCGCTGCCTTTATACCTGACATCGCTGGCGCCACTGGCTTCAGCGGACAATTCCCTATTAACGGTGATCTTTATATCGCTGGCGCCACTGGCTTTGGCATTACAATAATCAACCGCCAGGTCAAATCCTTTGAAATCACTGGCGCCACTGGCTTCTATATTCAATTGACCAACCGTACCGGTCAATGTCATATCTGAAGCGCCGCTTTGATCAACCATTAATTTTGCTGTCTCCAATTTTCCTTTCAGGTTGCTGGCCCCGGAAAGATCTATTTTCTGGTTTTCGGCTTTCCAATTTTCAATAAAGTAAACGTCGCAGGCGCCACTTACATTTAACCTGTCTATTTGCTTGAATGATATATAGGCTTTCAATTTCTTATTGCCGGTATTCCATTTGCCTTTATTGTCGTAGCGTACGATCAATACTCCACCTTTTACTTCAACTATGATCTTTTCCTGGTACTGGGCTTCCGAAGCACTCACGGCTACTGATTCTTCATTGCCTTGAGTCAGATAAACATCAAAAGCACTGGATAATTCTATAGCATGAAAGTTTTTGGCTTCCCTAACCTGGGCATTGGGATCACTGATCGTTTTTTGGGCAATGCCGGTTGACTGTAAGGCAATTACAAGCAGAAATGGCAAGAGTATTTTTTTCATAACCTGGTTGATTTTGGAGTAGTACGAAAGATAGTGGAGAAAAGTTACAGCATGTAGAACTTAATTTTAGCCTACTTTTGCACAAGTTCTTACTTTCTTAATGAAAGCTTTGAAAGTTTTCAGTGTTCCCGGGGTGTTTATCCGCCAGTTGGCCGATAATCTGAGATCAAACCCGTAAACCTGATCAGGGTAATGCCTGCGCAGGGAAGGATGGCAGCTATTTGCCCTTTCTCCTACAGCATTTCCCTCTCATTTTTAACCGTTTAAAATTTAAAAAATGAAGAGGATTGCCATTGTAAGCTGTATTTTATTTTCAGCGATTATATCATTTGCTCAAGAAGTTCCGCCAGTAACGGAACAAAAACAAGTCGTATCAGACAGTTTTTATTTGCTAAGTCCCGTGGAAGTAAAATCCATTCGGGCCGGGGAAAAAGCCCCGTTTACCAAAACCAATTTATCCAAAAAGGAGATCCAGAAAAGTAACCTTGGGCAGGATATTCCTTTTATCCTGAATCAGACACCCTCTGTAGTTGCAAACTCAGATGCGGGAACAGGCGTCGGTTACACCGGGATGCGGATCAGGGGCACGGATGCCACCCGCATCAATTTCACGTTGAATGGTATTCCTTATAATGATGCGGAAAGCCAGGGGACCTTTTTAGTGAACCTGCCTGATTTTGCCTCCTCGGTCAATTCTATTCAAATACAACGTGGCGTTGGAACTTCTTCCAACGGAACGGGTGCTTTCGGAGCTACGGTCAGTTTATCAACCAATGAAACCAATCTAAAATCGTATGCAGAAGTAAACAACAGCTATGGCTCTTTCAATACCTGGAAGAATACCGTCAAAGCAGGAACAGGTTTGATCGACAATCATTTTACCATAGATGCCCGCCTCAGCCAGATCACCAGCGACGGTTATATTGACCGGGCCAGCAGCAACCTGCAGGCATTTTATTTGTCCGTGGCTTATATAAACGACCGGTCCTCACTTCGTCTGAATGTTTTTTCCGGCAAAGAAAAAACATACCAGGCATGGAATGGAGTACCGGAATATTTATTGAAAACAGAACGAACCTTTAACTCAAGTGGCACCGACAAACCGGGCGATCCTTACGACAATGAAACAGACAACTACCGGCAAACTCATTACCAGTTATTTTTTAATCATACTATAAATGACAACTGGAGTTTTAATACGGCCGCTTTTTTAACAAGAGGATTAGGGTACTATGAAAATTACAAAGCCCAGGAAAAATTTTCAAAGTACGGTCTTCCCAATCTTGTGTTGCGTGATACGATTATTAAGAGAACTGACCTGGTAAGGCAAAAATGGCTGGACAATTATTTCTATGGGCAAATAGTTTCGGCACATTATAAAAAGAATAAACATGCATTGACAATTGGCGGTGGCTGGACCGTATATGACGGAGTACATCATGGAGATATTATCTGGGCCCAATTCGGGATTGATAAAGGATATGAATATTACAATGTAGCTGCGCTGAAATCTGACATTAACCTCTATGCCAAATGGCAGTACCAGTTCTCGGCACACTGGAATTTATTCGCGGATATGCAATACAGGCATGTTCAGCATAAGATGAATGGCTTCTCAGAAAATCCTTCCCTTTTTATCAATCGCAAGTTTGATTTCGTGAATCCCAAAGCCGGTATTCTTTTTAATAAAAATGGCTGGCAATCTTATATCAGCTACGCCGTTGCCAATAAAGAGCCTAACCGGGATGATTTTGAAGCTAGCCTTATCAACCAGCCTGAGAAAGAAACATTGCATGACTTTGAAGCAGGCATCGAAAAAAGAACTTCAAAATTTCATGCAGGCGCCACGGTCTATTATATGCGTTACAAAGATCAACTGGTACTGACAGGTATGATCAATGATGTTGGCGCTTATACACGCATTAATGTACCGAATAGTTATCGTACCGGCATTGAACTCCAGGGTGGATATGTATTTACCAATTGGTTGAATGCTGTCGCCAACCTTAGTTTTAGCCGGAATAAAGTAAAATCATTTACCGAATATCTGGACGATTACGATGCCAATTGGGAATGGACGGGACAGGTGGCTGTTGAACATAAAAAAACAGATATAGCTTTTTCACCTTCCGTTGTTGGCGCAGCTACTGTAAACATTTTGCCTGTAAAAAATCTGGAGATCAGTTTACTGGCAAAATACGTCGGATCACAATATTTAGACAACACACAAAATGAAGCAAGAAAATTAAACGCCTTCTATACACAGGATGCGAGAGTAATATTGACATTGAAAAATAAGCTATTCAAAGAATGGAATATTATCGGGCAGGTAAATAATTTATTTAATAAAAAATATGAGCCCAATGGTTATGCCTACAGCTATGTATTAGATGGAGCTACCATTGCTGATAACTATTTTTTCCCGATGGCGGGAACGAATTTTATGGCGGGGGTGAATATTAAATTATAAGTGATGAATTATGAGTTATGAGTTGGTTTCCTTTAATTCATAACTCATAATCCGATAGCTATCGGATCATAATTCTTAACTATTACGGGAAAACTTATCTTGCCACGCCAGCATACCACCCACCAGGTTTTTGGTATTTTTAAATCCCAGAGTGTCCAATATAAGGCAGGCCTGCCCGCTTCTGTTACCGCTGCGGCAATAGACGATCAGCTCTTCATCTTTGTAAGGTTCCAGTTCATCGACCGTCATCGTTTGTACTTTTCCCAACGGATATAAAGTTCCCCCGATATTGAACTCTGCGTTCTCGTGTGGCTCACGAACGTCAACGATATTTAATTTTTCACCGGCATCCAACCGGCTTTTCAATTCTTCTACGGTAATATTTTGCATAACTAATATTTGCTTTTTATTGTTCAGGTTCTGCTGCGACGGGAATGGGAACAACTGCTGTATCTACCACTGGTTTTTCGATCTGTAACCATATATCCATCAACTGACCTGAACGGATATACCTGAATTTCCTTTCATCATCAAAACGACCCGGACTTTGTTTATAAATAAATGCATTCAATGTATCATCAATACCCGGTGCGACAATAGAACCAAAACCTAATCCGTGTGTACCAAGCAATGACTTTGCGTCCGCATAAGTCATACCGATCAATGAGGGTACCACAAATTGCCTGTCTCCTACCCCATCACCCAATACCATATCAATAGTACTACCCATCTGTATTTTAGTGCCTGGTTTGATAACCGACCCTTTATATAATTGCTCCAATACCGCGTTTTTTGCAAAATCAGCTTTGAAAGTAGTGTCACCTGCACGAAGGTTGGCATTCTTTAAGGCCATTTCCGCGCTGCGATAACTAT
>JANOCH010000500.1:0-11523 GCA_031412015.1 Chitinophagaceae bacterium | reverse complement strand
AAGAAAAAAGATATTTGAACAAGGGGTCTTCTCAAGTTAGCTATTTGTGGCGGCAAGTAACGAAACAAACTTCAAACTAAGAGTTAAAAGAGGAAGGAGGCTAAGAGCTCAAAAGAGCAAAAGAGAAAAGGAGGGGTTTCGTTGATAAGTAGTTTAACTATTGACCGAGGCAACCGCTATTCTCTTTTAACTCCTTTTCTCCTTTGAACTCTTAGTTTAGATAGAAAGAAAGTTTCAGCTGGCATTACTTCATCTAACGAGCAGGCGGTTACTGCTGTACTCTTTTAACTCCGTTTCTCCTTTGACCTCTTCGCCAATAGCTTTTCAATCACCTTCGGATAATGTTCATGTTCCAGGCCATGTATCCGCCGAGCCAGTGACTCGGCCGTATCATTTTCCAGTACGGTACATTTTGCCTGGAAGATCGCATCGCCATGATCATAGTGTTCATCCACATAATGAATCGTAATGCCGCTTTCCTTCTCCTTTGCCTGGATGACTGCTTCATGAACATGGTTGCCATACATTCCTTTACCACCATATTTGGGGAGCAGTGCTGGGTGAATATTGACGATCCTGCCGGAATAGGCTTTGATCAAAGTGGCCGGGAACTTCCATAAAAAACCCGCCAGGATAATAAAATCAATTTGGTGTTTTTTTAGCTCATCAGTATAAGCATTGCCCCGGAAGAATTTTTCTTTATCTATTAATATTGCGGGAATATTTTCCCTGGCGGCGATGTTCAATACACCGGCTCCCGGTTTGTTACATACGATCAAAGAAATTTTAATATGCCCGGATAGTCGAAAATGATCAATGATCTTTTGTGCATTGGAGCCCGCACCCGATGCGAAAATGGCTATTTGGTTAGTGAATAGTGACCCGATAGCTATCGGGTGGTGAATAGTGAAAACGTCGCCTGATGTTTGTTGTGTATTGCCTGTTGCCTGTTGCTCAGTAACGGCCGTTCCGACTTCCGACCCGATAGCTATCGGGTTCTGACTTTTGTCCCGATAGCTATCGGGATTTGACTCCCGATTCACCAAGCCCATCCTTCCTCCTATCTTTTTCAGGTAACTTATGAAAAAATTATGTTGGCCAAAAATCACACTGACCAGTAAAACAGAGACCGGCCAAAGCAGGGTCACTATAATTATATAAATGACTACCCATAACCAACCGCGTTCAACAGCAATAAAATTCATCAGCTTTCTGCCCACAAAACCAGTAAGGCTGCCGCCAATGGCAAAGGTGCAAAGTATCAGTACTAGTTGAAGACCGTTGACCTTCCATTTTTGTTGTAATCGTTGAAACATGCTCGTATTTATCGCTGGTACGCTGTTGTCTTTTAAAGAACCAATAATTTTTGCGTGGCAAAAGTCAGGAAAAATCATCCATGAAAAGCTTTCCTTTTCACATTTGTTGAAGGCGGGCGACTGACTGACCGAATTATGACAAACAAATTTGGGGAAACATAAAAAAAGTTATAAATCCGCTGAAATGCAAGCTGGTAGCGGGTTAAAATTTTTTTAGGGCTGTTGTCATTTTGTTAAGTTCGTGGCTTATTTTTGCAACCGGTTAGAGCTTTTTATCCACATTTTTTCAGATCAATAGCGTCTATGATTCTTTGTAAATTAATGACCTCGAAACTGCGACTGTTCCTGTTCTTATTTATTGTTTTTTCCTCTATTAATGTATCTGCGCAGGATGGGAAAGCATTATTTATAAGTAAATGTGCCAGTTGCCACAATGCCTTTAAAAAAGGAACTGGACCTGCATTAGGTGGTTTGGAAGAAAGACATAAGTGGGCTGATCACAAAGAATTATTAGCTTGGATTAATAATCCTGGTGGATATATGGCCAAAGACCCATATACACAGGCTCTGAAAGTAGAGTACGGATCGATGATGACCGGTTTCCCCGATTTGAAGCTGGCGGATGTAACAGCAATTGTTTCTTATATAAATGGAGTGGTAGCCGATGCTAATAAGCCCAAGGGACCTGGCGAGACTGACGTGGCGGCGAAAGACAGTTCCAGTCAAAACGCCATCATCTTTGGTGTAATCTCTCTTATTCTTGCTATCATAGCTCTTATTTTGATGCAGGTTAACAGCAACCTGAAGAAAATGTCGGATGATGTTGAAGGTATTCAGCGTCCAGACCCGGTTCCGTTTTACAGGAATAAGATATACATTGCCATGGTAGCCGTGGTGTTCTTTATCATCGGCGGTTACTATGCTACCAAAGGCGCTATCGGCCTACAACGACAAACCAACTACGAGCCGGTTCAGCCAATATATTACTCGCATAAAGTACATGCCGGTATCAACCAGATCAATTGCCTGTATTGCCACGGCAATGCCTGGGAAAGCAAATCTGCTACGATCCCTGCCGTAAATGTTTGTATGAATTGCCATAAAACAATTAATACTTACGAAAAGGGACCTAAGCTTTATGATAAAGAGGGCCAGGAGATAAATGGTACGGCTGAGATCGCCAAACTGTATAAGTATGCAGCTTTTGATCCGGCCCGACCAAATGATTGGGATCCTTCCAAAGCCAAACCTATTGAATGGGTTAGAATTCACAATCTACCTGACCACGTTTACTTCAATCACTCCCAACACATAAAAGCAGGTAATGTACAGTGTCAAACCTGTCACGGAAACATTCCTGAAATGGATGAAGTGAAACAGTTCTCCGAACTGAGCATGGGCTGGTGTATAAACTGTCACCGTAATTCAAAGGTTGACTTCAACTACGACAGCACGAAGGGTAACAAATTTTACAGCATTTACGAAAAGTTCCATAACGATATCAAGTCTGGTAAAATGGATAGTGTAACCGTAAAGGATATTGGTGGTTTGGAATGTCAAAAATGTCACTACTAAGATGTGCTAATTTGATCCGGCAAAAGCGGGACGAAGTTCAAATCGATTAATTTTTCAAATTGAAATAAATGAGCCAAAAACAGTACTGGCAGGGTTTCGGACAGGTTAACGACCAGGAAAATTTTCAGAAGAAAGTGGAGGATGAGTTTCGCGAGGAATTGCCTTTTGAAGATGTGAATGAAGGATTGATGGATGCCAAAGCCCCCCGCAGAGATTTCTTAAAGTACCTGGGTTTTAGTACTGCCGCTGCCGCATTCGCCGCCAGTTGTAAAGTACCGGTTCGCAAAGCCATTCCATTTGCTAATAAACCAGAAAATATTATTCCCGGTGAGGCTAAGTTTTATGCCACTACTTATGTGCAAGATGGAGATGCTATTCCTATCCTGGCAAAAGTGAGAGATGGCCGCCCGATTAAAATAGAGGGTAACACACTTTCTTCTTATACAAAAGGCGGTACTTCAGCAAGGGCACAGGCTTCTGTGCTTGACCTGTATGATATGTATCGTATTACCCACCCTAAAAGAAAAGTAGGTGATAAGTTTGAAGAAAGCACTTATGAATTCATCGATAAAACAATAGCAGAAGGATTGGCAGCTGCCGGTGGAACGGTTGTATTATTAACCAGCAGTATTATCTCTCCCACTACCAAACAGGTTATAACGGAGTTCCTGGCGAAATATCCAAATAGTAAGCATGTACAGGCAGACGCTGTTTCTTATAGCGGTATGCTCTTAGCTAACGAAGCAAGCGGATTTGGAAGAAGCCTGCCAACTTATAAGTTTGATGCAGCTAAAGTTATTGTAAGCCTTGGCGCTGATTTTCTCGGAAGCTGGTTGAGTCCCGTAGAGAATGCAGTAGGTTATGGAAAAGGAAGAAAGATAGATGAGAAGAACCCTCAAATGAGTAAACATTACCAGTTTGAAGGTCATCTCAGTACAACCGGTGCCAGCGCTGATGAAAGATTTACACATCGTCCTTCCGAAACAGGCGCTGTTGCGGTGGCTTTATTAGCAGCACTGGATGGTTCTGTATCTGCACCTGCCATCGCTGATGCTAAATTGAAAGCCGGTATCGCCAAGGCAGCAGCTGAACTGAAAGCAAATAGCGGATCAGCTCTGGTTGTATCCGGAAGCAATGATGTAGATGTTCAGATCGTCGTTAATGCTATCAACAATGCGATCGGTGCATATGGTAAAACAATCGACTGGGCTGTAACCTCTAATTATCGCCAGGGGATTGATAAAGATCTCGTTGACCTGGTAGCTCAAATGGAAGGTGGCCAGGTTGGTGCTTTATTTATCGCCGGAGCTAATCCTGCTTACAGTTATTACGACGCCGACAAATTCAAAGCTGCGTTGAAAAAAGTGAAACTTTCTGTTTCCTTTGCAGGCAAAATGGATGAGACGACTGAACTGTGTAACTATATTGTTCCCACTCATCATTACCTCGAAAGCTGGGGAGATGCTGAACCAAAATCTGGATCGATCAGCTTCCTGCAGCCAACTATTTACCCCTTATTTAAAACCCGCCCATTCCAAACTTCTTTGTTGAAATGGAGCGGTAATGCTACAGACTACGATACTTATTATAAAAATTACTGGACCACAAAACTTGGTTCTTTAGAAGCATTTGATAAAGTATTGCAGGATGGTGTAATTGAAACTCTTAATGCTGCTGCAAGTGCCGGCGCTTACGGTGCTGGTTCTGTTGCTACCGCTGCTTCGGCTATTGCCGCCGCAAAGAAAGGTGGAAAAGATGAAGTGCTGTTGTACCAAAAAGTTTCTATTGGTACAGGTGCCGGCTCCGCCAACCCATGGTTACAGGAATTGCCTGATCCGATCACAAAAGCTACCTGGGACAACTATGCCATGATCTCTATGTCCAAAGCAAATGAATTGGGCATTAAACTGGATAATGACTACGAGTATCATCCGAAAAAACCTGTTATTAAATTAACGGTTGGCAAAAAAGAAGTGGAGCTTCCGATATTGGTTATTCCGGGTATGAACGCCAATACCATTGCTGTAGCAGTTGGTTATGGAAGAAATGAAGGATTAGGAATAACAGCTGCCGGTGTTGGTCAGAATGTTTACCCGTTTGCTTCTTTCAATGGTACTACTGTTGACTACTTTGCTGCGGATGTAACGGTGACCGATCAGAAAAGAAAACAAAAGATTGCACAAACCCAGATACATAATTCGTACGAAGGCCGTGTAGAAGTAGTAAGAGAAACAACATTAGCCACTTTCAAACAGCGTCCTACAGAGATAAAAGAATTTCGTGATGACCTGGAAGAGAAATACGGTAAGAATGCCAATGATTGGCAGAAGAAAAATGACTACCGCGCAGAGGGCACTCTTTACGGGGTTCACGAACAACCAGGCCTTAAGTGGGGAATGAACATTGACATGAATGCATGTTTCGGTTGCGGAGCCTGCGTAGTTGCCTGCCATACTGAAAACAATGTGCCGGTAGTTGGTAAAAGCGAAGTGCTTCGTTACCATGATATGCATTGGTTGCGTATTGACCGCTACTTTGTTAGCGATGAAAACAATCCTGACGATCTGAAAGGCGTAGTGTTTCAGCCAATGATGTGCCAGCACTGTGATAATGCACCGTGTGAGAATGTTTGCCCGGTTGCCGCTACCAATCATAGTTCAGAAGGCATCAACCAGATGGCGTATAACCGTTGCATCGGTACAAGATATTGCGCTAATAACTGTCCGTTTAAAGTACGCCGGTTCAACTGGTCCGATTATACCGGTACCGACAGCTTTGCCGATAACCAGGATCAGAAACTGGTGGGTAAATTGGATCCGGTGGTTTTCCAGATGAATGATGACCTGACAAGAATGGTGTTAAACCCGGATGTAACGGTTCGTTCCAGAGGTGTAATGGAGAAATGCAGTTTCTGTATTCAACGGACACAGGCGGCAAAGTTGACTGCGAAAAAAGAGAACAGGATATTGGCAGATGGCGATGTTAAAACAGCCTGCCAGCAAGCTTGTGCAGGAGATGCGATCATATTTGGCAATGTGAATGATAAAGAAAGCCAGATTACCAAAATACGCCAGGAAAATCCGCTGCGCAGTTTTGGAGTGTTGGAACAGTTGCACGTTTTGCCCAATGTTACTTACCTCGCCAAAGTGAGAAATACCGAGGAAATTATTGAAGCAAAGGGACATCATGCTGCTGCAGCACATGAAGGAGCCGCTGTTCCGGCGGGAGAAAAGAAGGCGGATGAGGCGAATCATTAAGGCCTCCCCCCGAACGAGGGGCTTACGAAGAGTCTGAAAGTTCGAAAAAAGTTCTTTGTTCGAAAAATACATAATAAGGAGTGTTCTCCTCCTTTGGAAGGACGATCTAAAGAATATATAAAAGCAAAACGACCGCGGTGGATTGCTGAGTAGATAGGAAGTATAGGAGTGCGACGAAACAGACGGTAAAAGTAGTAATGAAGGGCTAGGGAAAATGTAGAACAACGAAGTCGAAAAATAGTTGAATAAAATAAACGAAAAGCTCATATCCGCCAACTGGTGGATCATAGCTCAAAGCTCATAATTATGGGATTACTCAGATACGAATCACAGGTAAGGCCTCCGCTGGTGCAAGGTGACAAAGATTATCACCAGATCACGGAAGATATATGCCGCCCGGTAGAAGCAAAACCTTCCAAATTGTGGTGGATCGGTTTCCTTATTTCTGTTGGCTTGTTGATCTTCGGGATTGTTTCTGTTACCATGGAAGTAATTTATGGTACGGGGCAATGGAACCTGAATAAGACAATTGGCTGGGGATGGGATATTACCAACTTCGTTTGGTGGGTAGGTATCGGTCACGCCGGAACGCTGATCTCGGCGATCTTATTATTGTTCCGCCAGGGATGGAGAACGGGTGTGAACCGTGCGGCTGAAGCGATGACCATCTTCGCGGTAATGTGTGCCGGACAGTTCCCCATTTGGCACATGGGCCGGGTTTGGGATGCTTTCTTCGTATTGCCCTATGCTAATACCCGTGGTCCTTTATGGGTAAACTTTAATTCGCCTTTATTGTGGGATGTATTTGCGATCTCCACTTATTTCACCGTATCGTTATTATTCTGGTATTCCGGTTTATTACCTGACCTGGCTACGCTGCGTGACAGGGCGAAACTGAAATGGAGAAAAATGTTTTATGGTGTCGCGGCTTTTGGATGGACAGGATCCACTAAACACTGGCAACGCCACGAAGCATTATCGTTGGTATTAGCAGGTTTAAGTACGCCGCTCGTATTGTCAGTACACACGATAGTATCTTTTGACTTCGCAACTTCCATCGTACCGGGTTGGCATACCACCATCTTTCCTCCTTACTTCGTTGCGGGTGCGGTATTCTCTGGCTTCGCCATGGTGCAAACTCTTTTATTAGTAACAAGAAAAGTATTGGCGCTGGAAGAATATATCACGCTGGAGCATATCGAGGTGATGAATAAAGTGATCATTCTTACAGGTTCTATTGTAGGTATCGCCTACCTCACCGAATTATTTATGGCATGGTATAGCCATGTTCCTTACGAATGGTTTGCCTTTAAAGAGAACAGGTTGAACCTGAATAGCCCTTATGGCTGGAGCTACTGGATCATGATGGGCTGTAACGTATTGTCGCCGCAGATCTTCTGGTTCAAGAAAATGAGAAGAAACCTGCTGGTTACTTTCTTTATGAGTATCCTGGTAAATATCGGCATGTGGTTCGAACGTTTCGTGATCATCGTTACGTCGGTGTATCGTGATTATCTTCCGAGCTCCTGGAGTACCTATTATACACCTACGATCTGGGAGGTTGGTTTTTATTTGGGAACATTTGGATTGTTCTTTACCTGCTATTTCCTGTTCTCTAAATTCTTCCCGGTTATCGCGATAGCCGAGATCAAACATATTTTAAAGAAGAATGGAGAAAATTACAAAGGTAAAATGACCGGAATAGAACATGAATCAACAGATGAATTTGGACACAAGCATGGACATGATCACGGAGCTTAAAGAAACTGCGTGTTGAATTGCTATAAATGAACAAATGATTTGAGTTTCCTTCCGCCAACCGGCGAATCGAAGCTCATAGCTAAAAGCTAAACAGAATGAGTATTAAAAAATTTGTCGTTGGGAATTTTTATGACGAAGCGGTATTATTTCCAGCTGTAAAAAAAGTGCGCCGGGCTGGCTATAAGATCCATGACGTTTATACTCCATTCCCTATTCATGGATTGGATAAAGAAATGGGATTGCGTGATACCAGTTTGCATACCGCGGGATTTATTTACGGTATCACCGGTACAGCCACCGCCGTTAGCTCTATTACCTGGATGCTGACCATGGACTGGCCATTGAATTTTGGTGGTAAGCCGTTCTTTGCTTTACCAGCCTGGATACCTATCACGTTTGAGTTAACGGTTTTGTTTGCGTCCGTGGGAATGGTAATGACTTTTTGCTGGCTTTGCCAATTGGCGCCTTTTGTAAAAAAAGACCATTTCAACCTGAGATCAACTGATGATACGTTTGTAATGGCACTGGAGTG
This sequence comes from Chitinophagaceae bacterium, assembly GCA_031412015.1. Lineage (GTDB taxonomy): Bacteria > Bacteroidota > Bacteroidia > Chitinophagales > Chitinophagaceae > Terrimonas_B. The sequence continues at coordinate 3,082 of JANOCH010000500.1, read as the reverse complement.
TACCGATAAAACGAACGAGCAGGAAGCGGTTGCTTTTTTGAGAAGCCTTGGCGCTGCTGATGTTGGTGTTCAACACAAGGAAACAGAATGGTGGTTGGGAAGATATGACAGGCAAACTCACAAATTCGAAAAAAAAACTGAACCCGTTCATTGATCATTTAATAAAAGGAAATGAAGAAATTTTTGAACATAGCAGGATGTGCATTGCTGGCGATCGTATTGGTAAGCTGTGACAGCACCCGTCGCGATCCGGGCAGAGCGTATATGCCGGATATGGCTTACAGCACCGCCTATGAAACCTCTGCATCAACTGAAAGGCTGGAGAAAAAAGGTGTACACTTTACCGGGCGCCCGGTGGAAGGCACTATTGCCCGTGGCGATATGATGCCTTATGGACTAAAGAATGATTCAATAGGTTATGCGCAATCAGCGGCTATAAAAAGCCCGGTTAGCGCATCCGATGTTGATATGAAAAATGCGGAGAGATTGTATTTGATCAATTGCGGTATTTGCCATGGAACCAAATTAGATGGCAACGGGCCATTGTATAAAGGTGGAGACGGGCCTTATACAGCCGCTCCAAAAAACTTTATGGATGCTGCGATGAAAGTGATGACGGAAGGAACGATGTTTCATTCAGTAACCTACGGAAAGGGTCAGATGGGCAGCTATGCTTCGCAATTAAACACTAGACAACGCTGGGAAGTAATAGCCTATATAAAATCAAAACAGTTTCCGGCGGGAACTGCGGACACCACCGCCAAACCTGCTGTTGATAGCGCCACCGTTGCAAAAGCGAATTAAGATTTTGATAAAGAAAATAAAAGAAAGCTGATGTCAATCCGGGAAAAATTCATAATACCAAAGAGATATAATACCATATCGATCGCATTAATGGTAATAGGCATATTGGCTATAATTGGTTTATATGTTACGTCGGGGTCTTCAAGCGACCCTCACAAACAGGCAAGATTCTGGGGCAGTCTTTTGCAGAACAGTGTTTACTTTCTATTAATTGTAAATGCGGCTATGTTCTTTATCTGTGCCACTACGCTGGGATGGGGTGGTTTTCAATGGGCGTTTAGCCGTGTATCGGAAGCGGTATCTGCCTGTGTGCCGGTGATCGGTGTTATATGCGGAACTATATTACTGGCAATTGTTTTTGGCGGCAACCATGAAATTTATCACTGGACCGATGCAAATCATGTAGCAGAAGATGCAACTCTGCAATTCAAATCAGGATTTCTGAATAAAGGTTTTTTCACCGTGGTAACGGTATTGACGATTGTTTTGTGGTCATTTTTAGGTTGGAAGATGAGGCAACGTTCCCGTATGCTGGATGAAAACCCTTTACCCTCAAAAGAAGAAGGAAAGAAATATATCTGGACCAATACGGTATGGGCCGCTTTATTCCTGGTTGTTTTTGCTTTAACCGTTATGTCTACCATACCATGGCTTTGGCTGATGAGTATTGATGCGCATTGGTACAGCACCATGTATAGCTGGTACAATTTCGCCAGTACGTTTGTAGCAGGGATGGCCCTGATAACCTTGTTCGTCGTGTTCCTTAAAAACAATGGTTATTTGGAATATGCTAACAATGAGCACCTTCATGACCTGGGAAAATTCATGTTCGCTTTTTCTATCTTCTGGACCTATTTGTGGTTCTCGCAATACATGCTGATCTGGTATGCGAATATTCCTGAAGAGACTGTCTATTTTAAACCAAGGGCGGAAGGGCCTTACAGCGGTATTTTCTGGATGATGTTCATTATTAATTTCGTCGCTCCTATATTGATCTTAATGAGCAGGGATGCGAAGAGAAATTATACGACGATAACCTTCATGGCGATTTTGATAATCTTTGGTCACTGGCTGGATTATTTCCAAATGGTATTCCCCAGTCCAATGACCAATGCTGAAACAGGGGAAACGCATGTGCCAACGATTTTATATGACCTGGGCGTAGCCGCGGGATTTGTGGGATTGATCATGTTTGTGACCGCCCGGGCATTGACCAAGGCGCCACTGCTGGCAAAAAACCATCCGTTTGTAAAAGAAAGCCTGATACATCATACCTAGAGACAAGGCCTGCCTTATCTCTACGCATAGATTTGGAATTTATTATTTGGTATTTATAATTGAATATAGAATATGCAAACTTTTTTCATTGTAGCGATATTGGTACTTGGTTTTCTGATCACGTTTCAGATCGCCAAAGCCAGTGAATATGTAGCTATCATGCGTGGTGAGGAGAAATCAAGAAAGCAAACCAATAAGCTCAATGCTTTCATGTTACTTGTTTTCCTGATTGCAGGTATGATCGGCGTATATTATTGTAATGAAAAGTTGAAAGGTAAAATATTGGGAGCTCCAGCGTCCGATCACGGGGTGCATATCGATAATATGCTCTACATTACCATTGCTATTACGGGTATTGTGTTTTTTATTACCCAGATAATCCTTTTCTGGTTTTCTTACAAGTACCAGGAATCTGACACAAGAAAAGCGTATTACTATCCTCACAATAATAAACTGGAATTGATCTGGACCGTTATTCCGGCAATTGCCTTGACGGTATTGGTTGGGTTTGGTATTTTCTACTGGTTTAAAATAACCGGAGAAGCGCCGAAGAATGCAATGGTGGTGGAGATAACAGGAAGCCAGTTCAAATGGGAATACAGGTATCCGGGAAAAGATAAGATACTCGGTAAAAAATATTATAAGAAAATCGATGACGCCGCCAATAATCCTTTAGGGCAGCTGTGGGATGATCCGGCTAACCATGATGATATTTATGTGAGTGGTGAACCTATGCACCTTATTTTGAATAAACCCGTTAAACTGGTAATAGGTGCTAAAGATGTAATTCATGACGTAGGTCTTCCTCATTTCCGCTTAAAGATGGATGCGGTGCCGGGAACACCAACCACCATGTGGTTCACTCCAACCAAGAGTACCAAACAAATGAAAGAGGAAACCAATAACCCCGATTTTATGTTTGAGATCTCCTGTGACCAGATGTGCGGTAAAGGTCACACTAACATGAGAGGCGAGATCGTTGTAGAATCACAAGAGGAGT
>JANOCH010000499.1:0-5913 GCA_031412015.1 Chitinophagaceae bacterium | reverse complement strand
TTAGGTTCTCCGGCGTACCCCATTCTGCAACCTTTTGCAGCACCACTTCATATAAATAGCAAGTGTGTTGTTTTGTAACATGGACTTCGTCGCCGAACTCTTCTTCTTTAATCAATACTTTTTTTAGTTCAAAATTGGCGGCACCGGCATTAGATGTTAGTCCCAGGACAATCGCCCATTTACCTTCATATTTTAGAAAAGGCTTTACACTATCCTCACCCATATAGGGAGCAACCGTTATTGAGTCAAATGGCAATGTTTCAAAAAAGGCCTTTGCATATTGATCAGAGGTATTGCCAATATCCCCGCGTTTTGCATCAGCGATCTTGAAATGACCATCGCCGATATAGTTGACCGTTTTTTCCATGGCTTCCCAGCCCTTTAATCCTAGTGCTTCGTAAAAAGCGGTGTTAATCTTGTAAGCAACACAGAGATCCTTTGTGGCATCAATGATCGCTTTATTAAATGCAAATACGGGATCGGGTTCCGTGAAAAGATGTTGGGGGATTTTGGTAATATCGGTATCGAGGCCAACGCAGAGATAAGATCGCTTTTCAAAAATATGCTGAACGAGGTGCTGACGGGTCATTTTATCTTTTCAAAATTTGTTGCAAGGTATCAGCAAATTGCCAAACCTCTTCAAAAGTATTGTACAAAGGTACAGGAGCTAATCTAATTACATTGGGTTCTCTCCAGTCAACCATGATACCCGTACGCATCAATTCATCATAGGTTTCTTTTCCTCTTTCCAGCATGAGCATAGATACCTGTGAGCCTCTCTCCTGCTCATTTTTTGGAGTAATAAATTCTATTATTTTTTTGGAAGCGGTGGCGTTTATTTGTTCCAGTACAAACCACAAATAATTATTCAGTGATTTTTTCTTCGCCAGAATATTTGACCAACCAGCTTCTTCAAAAATTTCAAGGGAAGCCCTGTGAGCAGCATACAAAAACAAAGCAGGTGTACTTAATTGCCAGCCTTCGGCTCCGGGCATGGGGTTAAAACCCTTTTCCATTTTAAAACGTGTTGCTTTATCATAACCCCACCATCCGGCGAAGCGCGGCAATTCTTTGTTATGGTTTCTCTCATGGATAAAAACGCCACCGATAGCCCCAGGTCCGGAATTCATGTATTTGTAAGTACACCAACAGGCAAAGTCGGCACCCCAATCATGCAATTGCAGCGCTACATTCCCTGCAGCATGTGCTAAATCAAATCCAACTCTGGCTCCGGCAGACTGAGCCGCTTTGGTGATTGACGCCATATCGAATAACTGGCCGGTATAGTAGTTGATCCCGCTAAATAAAACAAGAGCGGTTGAATCGCCGTTTTCCTGGATAGCTGTCAAAATATCTTCGTGGCGAATACAATGCTCGCCCAACCTGGGAGAGACTTCGACAATAGCATCCGCAGGATCATAGCCATGATGTTTTACATGCGTTTCAAAGGTGTACTGATCGCTGGGAAACGCTTTGGCTTCACAGATAATTTTGTACCGATTTGCGGTTGGCCGGTAAAAACTGACCAGCATTAAATGAAGATTCACCGTTAGCTGGTTCATCACTACCAGTTCATGCGGTAATGCACCGACTATTTTAGCCAATGGATGTATAAGCTGATCGTGATAATTCATCCACGGTTCCTTACCATGAAAAAAAGATTCGACACCAAGAGCCGCCCAATCCTGCATGATCTGCTGAATATATCCATTCGTTGATTTGGGCTGTAGTCCCAATGAATTTCCTAAAAAATAGATCTTCTGTTTTCCATCAGCTTCGGGAATAATGAATTTATCCCTGAACTTTTTCAAGGGATCAACTGAATCCAGCTCTTGGGCGAATGATAAAGTATTTTGAACTTGCATGATCGCTGTTTTAAAACGCCCCGGTTCTCCCACCATCGACTGGAATGCTTACACCATTAACGTAAGAAGCCGCAGGCGATGCCAGAAATGCCGCGACAGCCGCTATTTCCCCTGCTTCACCAAATCGTTTTGCCGGTATTTGCTGTTCCATCTCTGTTGCCAGCTCCTCTTTCGAAATTTTTCGATTGGCTGCGTTGGTTGTTATCAAACTGTCGAGTCGCAATGTCTTGGTGTAACCGGGTAACACATTATTTACGGTGATGCCATAAGCCGCTACTTCCAGCGATAATGTTTTAGCCCATGCAGCTACAGCCGCCCTGATAGTATTGGAAACACCAAGATTAGGGATCGGAACTTTTACCGAAGTCGAAATGATATTGATGATCCTTCCAAAACCTCCTGCTTTCATCGGAGGCAATACAGCCTGTACCAATAATTGATTATTGATGATATGTTGCTGAAAGCCTTTATTGAAGCTATCAGCCGTAGCGTCAATAATCGGCCCGGGAGCCGGACCGCCCGTATTATTAATGAGTATGTGTATCGTTTTTGACCGAACGATTTTTTCAATAGCTGTTTTGACCTCCTGGCTATTGGAAAAATCCGCCACGGCATATTCATGTTGTTGCCCTTGCCAAACATCTAACAAACCCACCGCTTGTTGTAAAGAAGATTCATTGCGGGCTAATAAAATACAGTTGGCTCCCAACAGGGCCAGTTCTTTCGCAACGGCCAGACCGATGCCTTGTGTGCTGCCACAGATAACGGCATTTTTTCCTTTGAGAGATAAGATCATATCATCAAACCTACGTGAAAAATTATTATCCACGTATTTTCAATAACGATTAAAACAGAAGAGAACTTTATACTAATTGAAAAGACCAGGATAATCTGAAATAATTCCATCCACCCCCATTCCTTTTAGTCGTTCGATGGTCTCCCTGTCATTCACAGTCCAGGGAATGATCTTAATATTTTGTTCGTGGCATTTTTTGATCAGATCTTCTGATACCAATTTAAATTCAGGGCTGTAAATGGTTGGAATAAACCCTAACGATTTCAATTGATCTTTGATCCCCCGTTCATCAAAATCTTCGATCAGCGCCGCCGTTTTGATCAACGGGTATTTCTTGTGCAGGTAGCGAAGAGTTCTGAAATCAAAGGACTGAATGATAACCCTGTCTTCGATCTTCTTTGCGTAAATCACTTTCATCAGTTCGTCAACAAACTCCTCCGGAGCCGGATGATAAGTGTTGTCGGTAGCAGGATCGGTCTTGGTTTCAATATTAAAATAAGGTAAAGCTCTTTTACTGGTCAGCATATATTGCTGCACACTATCCAGCAGATCGGCCAGCAAAGGCTTATATACTTTTATTTTTTGTTGCCCCGGAAAACGCGGATGGGGTTTCATACCAACATCATAGGTTTTCACTTCAACATAACTCATTTTATAAATGTTCAATGATCTTTCTTCCGCCTCTGTCACAAAGCTTCCACCAGGCTTTGTCGTGATCTCATGATTAAAAAATGGTTCATGTGAAAGAATGGCTTGTTTGTCCTTTGTAAAAGCAATATCCATTTCCAGGGTGGTGACACCCAGGTCAAGGGCCGCTTTCATAGCGGGAAGGGTATTTTCAGGCATCAGTCCGCGACAACCACGGTGCCCCTGCTTGTCAAAATCAAGCCCCCCCGCCGCTAAAGGGGTGCCTTGAACATTCTTCATATTTGAAGATGCAATTAATATTAGTACAACAAAAAATAAAATTCCTGTTTTCATTGTTCAAGATTACTGCTATCCTGTTACTTGTCGCCTTTAAATAATTGTGAAGTTCGCTTTTTCATTTCATCAGCTATCCTTTTACCATCAGTATCCTGGCTTTCCAATTTTCCGATGATGTTGTGATAACTTTTTTCATCCCTGTTCTGGCTAAGCTTGAAAACATTCTCTACCTGTTGCACCTCAACTTCAAATGCAACGATCGCATTGGATAATTTCTCCACGTATTCCGTTGGCAGATCATCAAAATTGGCTCCCGAATAAGGATTGTTTTCAAAATGATCGGTGGTTCGTTTCAATACATCCAGCAAAGCCTGGTGATCCAGGAATTTCAAAACACCCTTAGCATGCACACTCATGTAGTTCCAGGTAGAAGCCTGTGCTTTATCCTGGTACCAACTGGAGCTTACATAAGTATGCGCCCCGGTAAATACCGCCAGTACATTGGAATTATGCAAAAATGCTTTATGGTGATCCGTGTTTTTCATGATATGACCGGAGAGAAAAAGTTTCCCATCTCTTTCATCAATAAAAACCGGGATCTGTGTCGCCACCGGGTTGTTGACCGGATCACATCCGCACAAAAAGGCAAAGGGGTTTTCTTTGATGAATTGTAAAACTTTTTGGGGGTCCTGTTCTTTAAAATAAGGAAGACTGTACATTGCCTGAATTAAGATTGTAAGCTTAAATGGATTGTAAATATACAGAGTTTGAAGCCTCATCCCGACCTTCTCCAAAGGAGAAGGCCACCACTACACAGCCCACGCTTGTAGTAAATTCTGATTGCATCGAAGGCTTCTAAAACGTTGAACAGAGCTATAAGGTCAATGTGTAACTTATAAAGTTGAACAAAGATTTGCTGTTTCGCTACGCCTATATCGGACAGTGTAACCGGGCAAAGCGAAGAGTAAGAACAAAGTTTGGGGGAGGAAGCTGAAACAGACGAAACTAGTGGCCGCGAACGATCAGGATGGCGGTTAAAAATCTAGACTTTGCAAATCAACATTAATTGTCTTAATGTTTTTTCTGTTGACCTGGCGCATAAGGTTTTGCCGACTTACTTCCTGTTACTTTCTTAGCCTGCCCGGGAGGAAGTCCACCAGCATTAGAATGATGATGATAAGTGCAAGAACTTAATACAACAGCAAAAAACAAGAATGACGATAAGATTAGTATTTTTTTCATGGGTATATATTAAAGTGAAAAGTATATAAAATCTGGTCAGGACACAAGCTCTGCTACCTTTTGTGTTTCGATATCGGCATTTTTCATCGAAATACTCCGCACCACGTGGGCGGCAAATTCCGCAAAGGCCTTTTTAGACACATCATCATTGCTCATCATGATAGGCTCACCTTTGTCACCCCCCTCGCGGATACTTTGCACCAACGGTATTTGACCGAGGAAAGGCAGGTCATATTCATCAGCCAGTCGCTTACCACCATCTTTACCAAAAATGTAATACTTATTATCGGGCAATTCTGCAGGGGTGAAATAGCTCATGTTCTCCACCAATCCAATGATAGGGACATTTAGTTGCGCCTGTCCAAACATCGCCACTCCTTTCTTTGCATCCGCTAAGGCTACATCCTGGGGCGTAGTAACGATCACCGCTCCAGTTACCGGTACCGTTTGCATTAATGTCAGGTGTATATCGCCGGTACCCGGCGGCATATCAATAATCAAATAATCCAATTCATCCCAATTCACATCCGTTACAAATTGCTTAATAGCGCTGCTGGCCATCGGACCCCGCCAAACCACGGCATTTTTTTCGTCCACCAAAAAACCAATGCTCATTAGTTTGATACCATGTTTTTCCAATGGCATGATCATTCCCTTGCCATTTATCTCTTTCATCATCGGCCTTTCGCCTCTCACTCCAAACATGATCGGCACACTTGGCCCATAGATATCCGCATCCATCAATCCCACTTTAGCGCCACTTTGCGCTATCGCCAGTGCGAGGTTAGCTGACACCGTGCTCTTCCCTACTCCACCTTTTCCACTTACTACCGCAATCACATTTTTTACCTTTGGTAGTATAGCGCCACTGTCGTTTCGTTTGCTGGTAGTATTGGAACTGAAATTCACTTTCACCACCGCGTCTTTGTTCACCAGCGTTTTCACCGCATTGATACAGTTATTCTTTATAAGGTCTTTCAGTGGACAGGCTGGTGTAGTGAGCACGACCGTAAAAGACACATAATATTTTTCAATAACGATATCCTGCACCATATTCAGGGTCACAAGGTCCTTTCCGAGATCCGG
>JANOCH010000498.1:0-5477 GCA_031412015.1 Chitinophagaceae bacterium | reverse complement strand
GAAAGGACGAACGATCAAATTTTATTATTAAATTAAGAAGTGCCGCCGCAGAACGCACGGCTTCATTGAGCGGAAGTGATGATAACGCCACCTGGTTTGCTATCCTGGATAGCCTTTTATTACGTAAATCCGGCGAATATGATAATGCTTCGCATTCACAACAAATCAACTTTCCCGCAGGCAACTATAAATATTATAAACTGGCCATTAATAACAATAAGAAAGAACCGCTCAATATTCTTGATGCAACATCGTCCGGCATCAGTTCCATCATTGATATTCGTCAGTTCTTTCATAACAATCCAACGCCTTCGTTTTCCCAAACTGACAGCAGCGGATATTCTCTCATAAAAGTTGTCAATGACAGGCCCTATCATATTGGTACAATTAAACTCGCTATTTCAGGTCCATGGCTTTATAAGAGACAGGCAAAATTATTTACCGAAATAAAACCGGCCTTGCAACAAACATGGAATAGTCAAAGCCATGCAATTATTACCCTTTCTTCTGACGAGTTTTCAGGTTACCGCATCTCCTTTTTAAAGTCAACGGTATTTTACCTGCTTATTGAAAATGGCGACAACCCGCCTTTAAAAATTGATTCTATCAGTACAGAGCTGGTAAAACGGCGTGTAATTGCACAATTAGAAAAAGGAAGAACCTATTCACTTTTGCTGGATAATTCCGAGGCAACAGCCCCGGATTATGATCTGCAACATTTCAGGGACAGGATACCGGAGAGCTCAACAATAAACATTCAAAACATAATAGCTTTACCCCGGGAAACGATCCCGGTAAAGAAGCCGGCTGATAAATGGTGGATTTGGCCCGTTATTGTTCTTCTATTACTATTACTGTCTATTTTAGCATGGAAATTGACGGCAGATATGAAGGGAGGAAAGGATAATAAAGCAGAAAGTATTTAATATGATCGTTTACAACATATCAATACAAATAGACCCGGCGATCGAAAAGGAATGGGTAAAATGGCAAAAACAAGAACATATTCCCGAGGTAATGTCATCCAATCAGTTTACTGATTATAAGTTTTATCGCTTGCTGGAACAAGATGAAACGGAAAGTATATTTTATGTGATGCAATTTTTTGCCGCAACGGAAGCTAATTACAAAAAATATATCGAAGAATTTGCAGCGAATCTTCGCCAAAAAACATTTGATCGCTGGGGCGATAAATTCATTGCCTTTCGCACCGTGATGAAAGCTGTGCATTGAGTGTGCAAAACAATTATTTTAATTTTACTGAAGGAAAAACAATTGTATATTCCCTTCAAACTCACTTCCGGCCTGCATTTCAGCACATCGTCCTGAAACCCTTTACGGGCCTGCATTACAAGGTGAAAAGTAAAACTACTGAATAAATTTACGATGACTGTAATCGCTTAAAATCCTTGTCCCGTGCGGATTCGGTCGATTTATTAAAATGAATCAACGCTAAATATTTTTTTGTCGGTATTAAAAAGCATATAAATTTGCCACCGTTACTAAATCATTTAAAAAAAAGACTATGAACAAAGCTGAATTGATCGCAAAATTATCAGACGATGCCGGTATCACTAAAACGCAGGCAAACGGTGCACTTGATTCTTTTATTGAAGCTGTTACCAAGACTTTGAAAGGTGGCGGAAAAGTTACGCTGGTAGGTTTTGGTACTTTCTCTGTATCTAAAAGAGCCGCCCGCAACGGCCGTAACCCTCAAACCGGAGCCGTTATCAAGATCAAAGCCCGTAAAGTAGCAAAGTTTAAAGCTGGTAAAGAATTAGCCGCAAAAATGTAATCCGACCCTTCGGTAAACTCAGGGTTATCGGATGCGCCATTACGACATTAAAAAGCTCCCGTGCTTCTGTTAGTACCGGAGCTTTTTACTTTTAAACAAGTTAACTTCGCAGATATTAACTTAAAAAAATAATTATGGGAAGAGGAGATAAAAAAACAGCAAAAGGCAAACGTTTCCAGGGTTCTTTCGGCAAAAGCCGTCCTGCTAATAAAAAAGCAACCCCTGTAAAGAAAGCCGAAGAAAAGAAAAAAAGCTAATTGCTCAATTAGTTGGTCGGTGAATAAGTTGATTGGTTGATTGGCCAGGAAATTTCTTCCTTATTAACCAATCAACCAATCCACTTAATCCTTTATCAAGGTGCTAACCGTTCAATCTTCCACTTTCCATTTTCCTGCAACGAATACTCTATCCTGTCGTGCAGGCGTGAATGCCTTCCTTGCCAAAACTCGATGATTACGGGTTTTATTATGTATCCACCCCAATGATCGGGGCGTTGAATAGTAGAAGCGGAAATTTGATTTTCAAATTCAACAAAACGGTTTTCCAACCATTCCCTGTTTTCAATAGTTGTGCTCTGCGGCGAAACGCAGGCTCCGAGTTGACTGGCCAATGGTCGTGAATAAAAATATTCATCGCTTTCCTGTTCACTCGTTTTCTCTACAATACCCGTTATTCTTACCTGTCGCTCCAGTTCTTTCCAGAAAAAAACAAGACAGGCTTTGGGATTTTCCATCAATTGCCTGCCTTTATAACTATGGTAATTCGTAAAAAAAACAAATCCCTTTTCTGAAAACCCTTTTAATAAAACAATCCTGGCGGAAGGAATACCATCTACCGATGCCGTGGCCAGTGTCATCGCATTTACTTCTTCAATGTCCGAAGCAACTGCTTCCTGCCACCATTTATCAAATTGTAAGATGGGATTAGGTTCAATATCCTTTTCCGACAACGTTTTTTGAGAATAGGTCTTCCTTATTCCCGCAATATCGCTTTGCATGATCACTTAAAATTATGGAGCGAAGTTAAATCCTTTGTCAACTCCTTAAACGACAAAAACCCTTAAAAAGGGTTTTTGCTTACATGATTTTTATCAGTTCATTTTATTGACCTTTATTTCGCATCAAATGGTCTCTTTCTTCCGCTACGACGTTCAGCATACTCTCCAGCTCGCCAACCCTTCTCAACTGGGCTTCCAGCTTTTTATTCGCATCTGAAACCACCTGCAGATCCGTATTCAATTCTTCGAGGTAAGCCGTACGTTTTTGTAACTGTTGCCGTTGAAAATTAGCATCCCTTAATCTATCCTCTACATCCAGCAACTGTGCCTGTAATTGTTGATTCTCGATAGTTAATGTATTTGCTTTTAATTTATACTCTTCAAAATCCCTGCTCAGTTTTGAGTGAGCTTCTTTCAGGTCTTCATACTCCATATTCATCATTCGTGAAGAAGTAAGTTGCGATTCCAGTTTTAGTATTTTTCCCTGCAATGTATTAAACTCCGTATACGTATTATCCAGCATGGATTTCATTTCATTGGTCAGGTGCTCTTTTTGCTTGCTGTTACTTATTTCTATTTCTTTTTCGGTCAGCTGTAACCGCATCGCATTGATCTGCGCAGACAATTCATCATTCACCCGGAGCACCTCTCTTTGCATTTCCTCTTTCTCTTTTATGATGTCGATATTTCCCAACAGCTGGTTGATCTTATGGTTGTGCTCCATCAGGCTGCTTTGTGCCTGCCGTAATTGTTCAAGATAATCGCCCCGTTCTTCCTGCGTCTTCACTTTTTCTACGGTAGTAGTTAATGGCGGAGTTGGTTCTTCTGCCAACAGTTTTTTCAAATTGTTTATCTCCGCGTCCAGCTTCCGGTTCTGGCGATGCATTTCTTCAGCTTCCGTTGAATATATATTCGCATTTTCTTCCGCTTCCAGTAATTGTTGTTTAAGGGATGAAATTTCCTTATCCCTCAATTCCATATCATTAAAATACCGGAGCTTCCATTCGTCCTGCGCCAGGGTATTTTTTTGCAATTCCCCGGCCGTCACTTTAAGGCTCTTATTGCTCGCAATAAAAAAATGAATGGTGATACCGAGAATGATCGCTCCAAAAAGCAATAAAATAATCTCTAATACAGAGAGAGTAAGAATAGCCGCCATAATAAATCCCGTAATTAAAAATTGTAGCTGAAACTAAAAAAAATTAACCAGATACAGGTTAATTGTTTTTCACAAGAGAGGGAATGATGAATGCACAAGATAGGAGGTATAGCTTAAAGTTAAAGCATCTTAGCTTTAATTTGATAAAATTTTGGAAGCCCTGTTTATTGATTGGGAATTTCTTCAGACTACCGTTATCGCAAGCGGATCAATACCGTGAGGTCATTTGCGAAACCAGGTCTCGAATCACATGATCATCATGCATTTACATAGAAAAGAAAGAAGTACGCCAGGGCATCCTTCAACAAATTCATCGATTTAAGGAAAAGAAATTCGCCGGCGATAGTTACTACCCGCTTACGAGGGTGCCGACTTTCTCACCCGTTACTACCCGGCGGAGATTACCGTCTTTGTTCATGTCAAAAACAATAATGGGCAGGTTATTTTCCATGCAAAGTGTAAAGGCTGTCATATCCATTACCCGCAGGTTTTTGGTAAGACATTCCTGGAAAGTTATGTTTTCAAACTTAGTTGCTGTCGGGTCTTTTTCGGGATCGGCAGTATAAATGCCATCCACCCGGGTTCCTTTTAGAATTACGTCGGCTTTTATCTCGATTGCCCGCAGTGAGCCGGCAGTATCAGTGGTAAAATAGGGATTACCCGTACCGGCGCCGAAGATTACTACCCTGCCCTTTTCAACGTGTCGAATGGCCCTGCGACGGATATAAGGCTCGGCGATCTGCTCCATTTTGATGGCGCTTTGCAGCCTTGTATAGACTCCCACTTTTTCCAACCCTGCCTGCAACGCCATACCATTAATAACGGTAGCCAGCATACCCATATAATCACCATGTGCCCGTTCGATGCCTGTTTCAGCTTCGTTCATACCCCGGTAGATATTACCACCCCCAATAACCACCGCCACCTGCACACCCAGATCGGTAATGGACTTAATATCCTGCGCATATTGGGCGATCACCGTCGTGTCCATCCCAAAATTCTTATCGCCCATTAAAGATTCACCGGAAAGTTTTAGCAGAATTCGTTTGTACTTAGGGAGCATGGGTTGAGATTTTTTGCGCTGCGAAGATAGGGGAATTCGGTGTGCAGATAAACACGGTTACTACCAGTATTAATAACAATCCAGAAACCTGATTTGCTGTTTCCGGGCAGGACTTTTTTATGCCTTTGTTGGGGTTTCCCGCCAAAATAAATCATTTCTCTTCCTTAGACCGGCAGAGGAGCACTGAAAAACGAATACAAACTCTCTTCCCGTTACTCTGGTATTTTTTAGCTTTTCCCAATCCTATCCAGGCAGATATAAGTAGCCTGGCTACTATTATTTGAAAGGAAGTATCACGAAAAGGCGCCGGCATTATAACAGCGGAGTTGTTGGTGCCCTTGAACGGGCAGGCATTCGCAAAGATCCCAAAAGCGGAAGAAACCGCGGAATATATAGCTTCCGGCACACCTATGCGACGTGGCGTTTACAAGCAGGCATTAGTCCGGCGATTCTTGCACGGAAC
>JANOCH010000497.1:0-1749 GCA_031412015.1 Chitinophagaceae bacterium | reverse complement strand
CTTATTTTTCATTTCTTCTGATGCTGATGTAAACTTATGGCGGGGTAAGCACAGGAAAAGTGACTTTGGTCACCAGCTCCGATGATTTTTGACAAATCCGTATTTGACCGATTGCGTTACAGTGTTTATATTTAGAACGAGCTTCATGATGTCTTCATGGACCGACATTCTCCGATCCTCTTAAAACGATCGTTAAGGATATAAAAACATGAGAAATAAACAAGTCTTCGAACGCCTGGTGCAACAATTGGACGGCAAACAAATAGTTGATTCCGGTAACGGAACAAACATTACAATTCATTTTAAACACAGAGGTTGCATCAATGGATACGCTGATTAAGATCCTGGTAGTAGAGGACGAAATGATCATCGCGGCGAAGATCTCGATGCAACTTACCAGCCTTGGCTATGAGGTAACGGGCATTTTACCCCGTGGGGAAGAAGCACTCCTGCATATGGAAGAGAATAAACCCGATATCGTATTGCTTGACATTAACCTGAAAGGCAAAATTGACGGTATTGAAACGGCGGCACTGATGCAGCAGCGCAATAATATTCCCATTATCTATCTTACGGCTAATTCTGATGAAGCCACTTTTAACCGGGCAAAACCTACCAGGCCTTATGCATTTATTTCCAAACCCTTCAAGCAACTGGATCTCCAACGAGCTATTGAACTTACCATTAGCCGGATGGCCGCCACCGACAACCAGGTGCGCATAGAAAATCATACAGGTGAGGAAGAACAGCCTTTTATTTTAAGCGATCGTATTTTTGTTCGCCACAGAGAGAAGATGATAAAAATTATGGTGGCGGATATATTGTATATGGAAGCCGACAGGAACTACAGCCGTATCTTCACCCAACATAAGGAATACCTGCTATCCGTTACTCTTAAGACCATTGAAGAAAAATTATCCATGCAGCTGTTCATCCGGATACACCGTTCGTATATTATAAATATTACTCATGTGGACGAGGTAGCTGAGGGTCATTTGATAATTGCTCAAAAACCGATACCGTTGGGAACGGGCATGCGGGAGCAGTTGCTGCAGCGAATAAAAACTTTGTAACTGTGATAAGCAGGCAATGAAAACACTTTAAATACCGAACATAGACCGACTTGTTTGATCTGATAGTCTCTAAATAAAATAGCATGAGAAAAGTATGGGTGCTGTTATTGCTGTTCGCACAAACGTCACTGGCGCAAAACAAAGCATTGGATAGCCTGCAACTGCAGTTATCCGGAGCGAAAACTGATGAAAGCAGGCTGGCGGTTCTTAAAGAGTTGGTCAATATCGCCTTTGAGACAGACCTGAACAAAGCTTTGGAGTATGCCCGGATGGGGGTAGACCTGGCCGATAGGGCCGGTGATAAAAATGCACAACCAACTTTTTATGAAATGAAGGGAAGAATGCATGCAAACATGTTACAATTAGATTCTGCCACACTTTTTTTTGATAAGGCGATGGCCGGGTACAAAGCCATCGACAATAAAAAAGGGCAGGCGACCACCTGGTTTAAAATAGGCTGGGTGCACAAGAAGAAACAGGAAATTGATAAGGCGATGGACGCTGATATGACGGCACTAACGCTAATGGAAGAGCTGAATGACCAGGAAGGAATTGCCAATGCGTTGGGACGTGTCTCTGATGACCTGACCCGCCAGGGAAGAATGAAAGAAGCGTTGGATTATGCAAAGAAATCGATCGCTATTTGTGAAAAAAACGGGATGAAGGAAGAGTTGAT
>JANOCH010000496.1:0-3129 GCA_031412015.1 Chitinophagaceae bacterium | reverse complement strand
CGTTCACAGGCAGCCTGGGAGAAAGGGGCTTTTGCTGACGAAATAGTTCCGGTAGAAATACCGCAGCGGAAAGGTGATCCCATTGTATTCGCCAAAGACGAAGAACCATACAATGTTAAGTTTGATAAAATACCGTCTCTAAGTCCCGCCTTTCAAAAAGACGGAACAGTAACGGCGGCGAATGCCTCTACCATGAATGATGGTGCAGCGGCCCTGGTATTAATGAGTAAAGAAAAAGCGGATGAACTGGGATTAAAACCTATTGCCAAAATCCTTTCTTATGCGGATGCAGAACAGGCGCCGGAATGGTTTACCACTACTCCTTCGCTCGCCGTTCCGAAGGCAGTGGCCAAAGCAGGTTTAACAATGGAAGATATCGCTTACTGGGAGTTGAATGAAGCTTTCGCCGTAGTGGGTATTGAGAACAGTAAACGCATGAAACTGGATCCATCCAAAGTAAATGTGCATGGTGGCGCTGTATCGATCGGTCATCCATTGGGTGCCAGTGGCGCAAGAATTATTGTTACGCTGATCAATGTATTGAAACAAAATAAAGCGAAGTTTGGTGCGGCCGGAATATGCAATGGCGGCGGTGGCGCATCAGCAATGGTGATACAAAACCTCCTCTAAATCTCCTCCGAAGGAGGAGACTTGCTAAACACAGCCCTTGCTTTTCGATGATACTTTATTAAATTGAAACTCTCTGAATATCGGAGAGTTTTTTATTACATCCTTTTTGCGACGGAATCAAATACCTCAATATGCTAAAACAGTTCTGGTTGAAAAAAGGGCTTGGCTTCTTTGCGATCGGGATCGTTGCCGGTTTATTTTTTGCGGTTATCCGTGCAATTGGAACGATTGGTCCGTCGGCATATCGCTTTGTATTGCCACTTGGTTTTATTATTATGATGCTGATGCCTTTCCTCTTTCTGAACAAAGAAGGAGGGAGAAAGATCGGATTAATAAAAAGTAATGATGCAAAATATTATTTAATAGCTATCGCAGCGGGTATGGCACTGGCCTTGTTTTGTTATGGAATGGGATGGCTTTTATTTGGTTTTTCTGATGATAACTGGTTTATAAGTATTAAGAGATCTTATTTTAATGCAATGGATACTACCGGTAAATCCACCATTTTGCTTTTTATCATTTTTACGATTCCCGCATTGCTGTTTAGCCCGGTTGGTGAAGAAATTTTTTTCCGTGGTTTTTTACAGGAAGCATTAGCTACGAAATTTTCTTACCGCCAATCCATGATAATTGATTCTTTGTTTTTTGCTTTGATCCATTTATTTCATCATGGCATTATAAAAGGCCCGGCGGGAAAGTTAAATTTTTACCCGCTATCGGGTGTTCTTTGGGTCTTGCTGATGTTTGTAACCGCAATGGCCTTTGCCATACTGAAAAAGAAAAGCGGCTCGGTTTACCCAGCCATACTTTCACATGCCGTTTTTAATGTAGTAATGAATGGCTGTATTTTTTACGGGATGTAAAATCGTCATCGCACAGGAAAATTTGAAGTAACTTTAAAATTGTATCCCAAATCACTTTTTATGAAAAGAAAATTGACTGTTTTGGCCGGTATTAGCTGCATAATTTTTTTATCAGCGGGATTTCGTAAACCCGTTTTATCCACCGCTGCGTCAATAGCTGGCGCCTGGCAGTATAAACAAGGAACAATAGAGCAAGTGCTGATCTTTCTGGACGGTTATTTCTCACACAGCATTTTTAATAAGACTAACAAAAAATTTACCAGCACTTATGGAGGCATATATAAAACAGATGGAAAAAAAATAACGCTTCTGATTGAGTTTGATACCAGGTCAATCGAAGATGTGGGAAAGGAAAAGATTTTCTCTCATACGGTGACAGACCAACAATTACTGACTGATATTACCGGTACGCAGCAACCCTGGGCAAGAATGGACGAAGGAAGGGATAAGTTAGCAGGCGTGTGGCGCATCACCGGCAGAATGGTGGACGGTAAGGTCAATCAAATGCAAAGAGGTGACCGCAAGACGCTGAAGTTACTATCGGGCAAACGTTTCCAATGGATGGCGATCAACCCCGCCACCAAAGAATTTTTCGGAACAGGCGGTGGCACCTATACATTTATCGATGGCAAATACACGGAGCATATCGACTTCTTTTCACGTGATAGCAGCCGGGTAGGAGCTACCCTGGCATTTGACGGATCGGTAAAGGATGGGGTTTGGAATCATTCAGGAAAAAGTTCTAAAGGCGAACCACTGAATGAACTATGGACCAAAGAAAAATATTAGTGGTAAAGATTTGAAACCAGTAGTAATTGATGAGTGGCCATGCTTTGAAAGAAGGATGACATAAATTGGATTACTTAAAAACACATCGTGGCAACCCGGTCAGCCTTTTTTATATTATCATTTTTCCTGGGCATATTATTCTTCGCCTGCTCCGGCACCATCAGCAAAAGCAAAGTCGCAGATCGAAAAGAGTTTATTTTGGAAGAAAGGGACCTGGTTCCCGAAGGCCTAGCTTTTGACCCGGTCACCAATTCCATCTTTGTCAGCAGTACCTATAAAAGAAAGATCGTCCGCATAGACTCTACCGGCGAGGTAAAAGATTTTATTATAGAAAAACAGGATGGCATCTGGAGCACTATTGGAATGGAAGCAGATGCCAGGCGAAGGCATTTATGGGTGGTCAGTTCTCAGGCAAAAGAAGTATTACCCTTACTTGCTCCGGATAGCCTGCAATGGCGGTCGGCTATTTATCAATACAACATTGAAACAGGCACTTTAATTGATTCCTGCCTGTCGCCACTAAAGAACGCTTTTCTGAATGATCTTACTGTCGCTCCAAACGGAGATGTGTATGTCACGGAATCAATGCAGGGCCGCATCTATTATTTAAAAGCGGGAAGTGATAGTCTTGAATTATTTCTTACTCCTGTTCCTTATACCTTTCCCAACGGTATCAATTTCTCGGATCAACCCGGTCAGCTATTTGTCAGTACGTCGGAAGGTGTATTGAAAATTGATTTAAACAACCGCCGGTATGGTATTTTAAAAACGGGCGATTCCGTCAATGCAAAAGATATCGACGGACTTTGCTATGATCACGGCAGCCTTATTGGTCATCAAAGCGCCA
>JANOCH010000495.1:0-9388 GCA_031412015.1 Chitinophagaceae bacterium | reverse complement strand
GTTTTAAAAATTATTCCTTTCCTCAATGAGTGTCTGCCAGTGACTGCAGGCTTTCGTTCTCCACTTTTTTATACAACTGCATTCCGAATACCGGGAACGCATTCGGCTTCCTGAACTGTCCTAAAAAATTTACATCCGGTTTATGTTTAAAGTCCCTGATATGTTCGTAATATCCTTTGGCATGCAGGATATACGTTTGTGTTTTTGCCGGATCAGTGTTGATCTTCGCTTTGTAAGAGAGTGTAGCCACATTGCCGATCTCGGGTTGTTCAAGATAAAGGCCATCCTCTTTCTCCAATTTTGGCAAAACATTTTTATCCGCTTCATCCCTGGCGACAGACGGAGACAGTTTTTGTATAGTAAAAGAGTTGTCATCGCTGAAATCCATCGCGGCATAATCAATTTCCCAAAACATAAACCCGGCTGATAATTTTATTTCAGTTATATCTTCACCAGTTGCAGCTAATTCTACCGGCACAACTATTTCACGGTTGGCTAAAGGTCCAATGGTGGTGATATCACTTATTTTTTTCCAACCCTCGTTGGTTTTTACAGATATTTCTAAAGGGATTTGTTGTTCTTTTACCCATTTCAATAACTCCGCGGCAGGCTTTTTTTTCTGGTCTTGTATATAAGTGGCGTAGTAGGTTCCAAATCCTTTAGCTACTTCACCATATAGCAGGTCAAGCCAGTAAGAATTTTTTAAAGTCAGCAGCAACTTGCCTTTGGACACAGCAGCCGGTTTATTAAATTTCAACACTACTTCATTGCGGGCATCAGCTTTTGAAGAATCATCCATGTATATCAATTCATAATCGCCAGCTTTCTTTACAGCCGACAAAACATCTTTCGATGCATTCAGTTCGGCGCTTACAGGGGCCAGCGGATCGGCAACACTATACAGGTTTCCCTGTTCATCCGGCAGTACCTTTATTTTTTTATCATGGGTAATAACCCAAAGATTGGCCATGTCGGTATACTGGCGTTCATGAAGCTCATTACTAATCTTTACTTGCAGCGTACCACCCGGTTTCGGCGACATTTTTAATGGCATGTAGTCGTGCCTTGCCAGCTGCGGATAAATAGAGCCGCCATAAATTTCTCCCTGCAACGAAAATTGTTTGCCGTCGTATGCACTTACAAAGGGACAAGAACTTTTTAACGCCAAAGCAATTACGCTAACAATGACCGCAGCTCCCAGCGTATAACCAACGGCTCCGATAACATAGCTGCTGGTAGTTCTTTTCCTATCATGCTCTATTATTTCTATTCTTTGTACCCGGTCAAGTGGCAAGGCGAAAGTTCCTTGTCTGGCACTTGTGTCGAAAGGCGTATAAAAATGTACTTCGCTCAATACGCTCAGTCCTTCAACACTATTCCTCCTATACTGCATTTTCCCCTTGTAGCCGCCGATCAGGTGAAGCTGGTGTGAGGGTGGAATCATGTCCAGCTGGCATTGCAGAAATTTCTTGTCCGCGCTCAACGTGGGATTGTTTATGCTGTAAGCCGCATTACCATTACGGAGGATGAAGTAACGGCTTTGCTTTTGCAAGCTGTCAATATTTTTTGCCGCTTCAGTTGTACTGGCCGGAGTGGCCTTGTAATAGGTGTGGCATGCGCCATTTAAAAGGAATACTACCAGGACTACTATAAGGTAGCACCTTGTTTTTTGTGTAGTGGGCATAATGGTCAGTTTATAATTTTAGTATTTCAATGTTTTTAAAATAAATAACCCACGGAAAGCCCTGCGCAACGGTTTTTCATTACCGGAACATTGGTCCGGTCATAGGTAATATTTAATAAGCCATGTGTGTAATGCAGGTTGATTGAAAAACCTATGGGCAGTTCATAGCCAGCCAGGATATTAATGCCAACATCAAATTTTTTAAACCCCTGGTATCCCGAATAGAAAACACTTTCACCAATGTAAAAAGACGGGGCGGGACCACCCCCGATAAAAAAAGAACCTTTAGCTGTAGATTTTTTGTAAAGCAGGTTTAACGGCAATTCCAAATAGGTAAGATCAGTACGAAACGAATTTCCACCTTTCTCTTTCATGCCTTTATTGATGAGCAGTAGTTCAGGTTGAAAGCTGGTGTTTTTACCTGCAGCCATTTGTAGGAAAATTCCTGACAAAACTCCCACCTTAGATTTGTGGCCGGTGGCCAGTACGGCCGGACCGTATTCAATTTTAAGATTTGCAATAGCAATACCCGCTTTTATCCCAAACCGGATTTTATCATTCTCCGTAGGCTTTCCTTCCCTACCCCATAGCTGGCAAAAACCCGCCATGGGAACAATGATGGCGATGAGAAAAATAAGAATACTTTTCATATCCCGAAGATTTTGAAGGTTGTGAAAACAATACCTATAAAAATTAACATCGGTGCGGAAAAGAGTAGGGCGAAGACGCGAATAATATCCTATCGCAAATGGACCCGTATAGCTACAACAGGATAACGGCTGACGGAGCTAACCCAGCAATTGTTAAGGGTCGTTTTCTCCATTTTAAAGGAAATAGAAGCCATCGCCTTTCTCCTGTTTTTGCCGGCCGCCAGAAATAAAGGAATGCTCCCGACCATACTTGCAAGACCTGTAAACATGAGTATGGGTCCCCCGCTCGAACCTTCGTCACCCTCTATCAGGTCTCCTAGAGCAGTAGTTGCCGTTACAATAATGCCAATGCCTGTGAGGCCAGCTCCGCCACCAAGTAATATCCAGCCCGCCGTTCTTTGTTTATTACTTTTTTGCAGGTAATCTTTTGCCTGCTGCGTTACAGTTGTGTCGGCGTATTGAGAAAACGCAGTAGCTGATGCTATAGAAAAGAGGCTGACTAGGAGTAACAATTTCATGGCTAAAGAAGTTATAGTTCGTGCTTCCGTCTCCTAAAATAACCAGTTACCGCTATAAGTATGACTGATATTTAACAGTTAGCTGTTTTGGATTGGTGGTTTTAAAAAAACTATCAAATGAAAAGGTTAACCGGCTAACAGGAAAGGTCTATTTGATAATCTCAGGACGAATAAGGGAATAGAGTTTGTAATTTTAAGAGATGTCCGGTTTTTGGAAACCTTTAATAGTCGTCTTAATTGCGCTCAATCATTCCGGGGTTTTACTCGCCCAGGGACAGGAAGTTCCTGTTTTCAAACAGATCAGTCATCCTTTCATGCCCGCTATTACATCCGAATATTTTTATTTTTCAAAAGACGGTTTGATCTGGTTTTCGACAACAAAAGGGCTTACTTCATTTGACGGGTCAGAGATCGTTTATTATTCCACCGCGGAACAGGCAGAGCAATTCAGGCTTAGCAATATCACTACCATGACGGAGGACGAAAATGATAATTTATATATGGGCACCGAGAGCCGGGTGCTTACTTATAACAGGGCTTCACGAAATTTCACACTACTGCCATTGCTTTATCCTGAAGGGATCACTGATCTCAGTATACGTGTAAGGAATCTGTACCTCGATAATGGCAGGTTCCTTTATATTGGTTTTAGTTCTATTGGGATGCAGGTATTTGACCTGCAGACCAAAAAGATTGAACAATTCTCTCCGGGGGATGCCAGGGAAAAGGATTGCCGCTGTGATATTCTGCTCTCCAATACCGTATCGGCGTTTGCACAACATGCTTCCAACGATAATGAGCTTTGGGTCGGAACCTACGATGGTATTTATCTGTTCGATAAAAAAAAGAAGAAATTTTTTCGCAGGTTCGAGGTAGAGAACCCCATGATCAACGTTTACAGACCCGGCCCCTTTTATTGTGAAATACGAAAAATGGATGTGCCTGATGACAGCACCGTTTGGTTCAGCACTTCCACCAGTGGTTTTGGAAGGTATAATGCGAATACAGGAAGAGTAAAATTGTTTTTACATGATGCCCGGTTAAAAACAAAAGATCTCTGGAAATCCTACATCTTCCGGTATTTTGCAAAATGGCAGCCGGGTAAATATATACTTGGTATTACCGACAGTCACCCGGGAGTATTTGACACCCGATCAACCAACCTGAACTTGTTTACCATTAATCACAATGAAAATAGCCATGACGAAATTCAATACACCACCAACGACAGGCAAGGAAATGTGTGGGTTTTAAATACCGGCAAATTATACGCTACCATACCACTGCAATACAATTTTCAGGCAATTGACATTAAAAAACAAACGACGCCTGATTATCTGCCCAACCAGCTAGGTAAAATATACTATGACCCTTCAACACAAAGGTATTTTGCAGCCGTGATTTTCTCCAGCGGAATTTATGTGTTCGACAGTTTGCTCCGGTTTGAAAAGATACTCCACGCCCCTCTTTTTACCAATAAATGGACCTATAAAGAAACCTGCACCGAATGGATAACCAAAGACGGAAGCAATCGCATGTGGACCTCCGGAATGGAAACCTATATCTATACGAAAAAGGAAGACCGGTTCGGGTATGCGGATAAATTATTTCCTGTTTTAAAATGGATCAAAACAAAAGGGGAATGCCTTGATATTGCTTCCACCAAAGAAGGAAATATCCTGATGCGATTTATGGACGGCGATATCTATCATATACGGCATGATAATTTTGTTACCGATAGTATTAAAATACCAGTGGTACATGATGAACGAAAATTAGAAATCGGGACAAAAAAAGTTGTTTACGACAGTTTGCACAATAAGCTATACCTGAACAATGAACATGCGATCTTTCAATTCGACTTCTCGTCCAGGCAAATGAAGCAGCTTAGTTCGGAAAAACTGTTTGGCAAAATTGAAACAGGCAGGGAGATCATCGACTATGCATTAGATGCCGAAGGAAGGGTATGGGTATGGCTGCCCTCGTATGGTATACGCATTATCGACCCTGTAAGTCTTTCCTGTACCGACTCAATTCCAATTGGCAAAAAGGGATTACTATCTGGTAATTATAATTATATAAGAAGTGGCGGCCCTGGCTTTATGTTTATAATCGGAGGCCAGGGGTTTGTGGTATACAACTATAAAAAACAGCTATCCTGGCTTTTAGCTTATAATAACGGAATCGCCGGTCCGTTTCCTTATTTTTTTGGATACTCCAACGGGCACGTGTTTGCTCACGAAAGAAATAAAATTCTTTACTACAAACTTGATAATTTCTCTAAGATCAATTTTTCTAAAACCCCGGTGCTAAATACTATCACCGTCAACGACAGCGTGGTATATACCCGTGACGAAAACAAGGCCGGGACCACAATCCGGCTAAAATATTACCAGAATAACCTCGTATTTTCTTTTTCGGCGCAGGAGTTTTTCTTTCCCGAGCGAATTGAATATGCCTATCAATTGACAGGTGCGGATAATGGCTGGCATTATATCCATTCCTTCAACAGGCGTATAAATTATAGCCGCCTGTTGCCGGGTAAATATACATTCCGGCTTAAAGCCCAAATCGAAGGAGGTGACTGGCAGGGTCAAACAACCGAATATGAAATAATGATCGTACCTGCCTTTTGGCAAACGACCCTGTTCAAAATGATTTGCATACTGGCCGGTGCAATCATTGTTATTTATGCAGTAAGCAAAAGAATCCAGGCTGTTCGGAAAAGTGAACAGCAAAGAGTATCGCAGGAGAAAAAATTACTCGAGCTGGAAGCCAGGGCTCTCCGGTCACAAATGAACCCGCATTTTATTTTTAATAGCCTTAACTCCATCAAATCGTTGATCAATAAGAACGATAACGACAAAGCCGCTGAGTATCTCACTACTTTTTCAAAGCTAATACGTACATTATTTCAAAATTCAGACAAACGGGAGATCAGCCTGTACGAGGAGCTGGAAACCTGCCGGCTTTATACACAAATAGAAAGAATGCGTTTCGGTGACAAGGTTGATTTTGTCTTTACGATAGACCAGACCATAGATCTTAAAGATGTCAAAGTACCAGCACTTATTTTACAACCTTTTATAGAAAATGCCATCTGGCACGGCCTGGTGCCAAAGGAATGCGGTGGGACGGTATTGGTCTCTATCAAAAAAATCAATGGCGCAATAGAATGCACCATTGATGACAATGGCGTAGGACGGGAATTATCAGGGCAATATAAAGCACAATATGCGACTCCACATGAATCAAAAGGAATCAGCTTAACCAGGTCAAGACTTGAATTAGACAAACTATTGAACGACAGGGAAGATACCATACAGGTTATCGATAAAACTGACACACGCGGTAAATCACTTGGGACAACCATTGTTATCACCTTTAAAGAAAACAGTATATGATAAGGTCTGTGATCATTGATGATGAGCAAAACTGTATAGACAGCCTTGCTTATGACCTGCAAAAAAACTGCGGCGACGTAGAAATAGTAGAAACCTGTACCTCGCCCAAACAAGGACTAATATCTATCCGTAAGCAAAAACCTGATCTTGTTTTTTTGGATGTGCAAATGCCGTGGATGAATGGGTTCGAGATGCTCGAAGTATTGGACGAGATCAATTTCGCTATCATCTTTACTACTGCCTACGACCAGTTTGCCGCCAAAGCTTTTCGGCTTAGCGCTATTGATTACCTGTTAAAGCCAGTGGACATACATGACCTGAAAGAAGCGGTTCAAAAAGTAACAGAAAAAATAGCGCAGAAATCGGGAGCAGCTAATATTGATAATTTGCTACATAATATCAATAATCCGGAAGCCAAGCACCGGATAGCTTTCGCAGGCCGCGAGGGATATGAGTTTGTAGAAATAGCCACCATTGTATATGCACAGGCCGAAGGCGCTTATACCCATGTTTTTTTAAATACCAAAAGAAAGCTGGTCATTTCCAAAACCCTAAGCGATATCGAAGAAATGTTGCCGGCTACACAGTTTCAGCGCATACACCATTCGACGCTGATCAACCTTGCACATGTTACTCATTTTTTTAAGACCGACGGCGGCTATGTTGTATTGGACAGCGGCGAAAAACTGATCGTTTCCAAATCAAAAAAAGAGGATCTTTTGACCAGACTCGGATTAAATAAAAGTTAGGATTCAAATATTCATTTCAGGTTCCTTACGCTATTTCAATTTGCTGCTGCGGGCTAAATTAATTATAACAGAAAAACCGGCAAGAGCTGATAAATCATACTGCTGTTTTTATTTGGTATACCGGCTCGCTATTCCTGTAGAAGCGGCGATAGTTGCAGAAGCAGGCTGGCGGAAGTAGCCAGGCTCCTGTTAGTTTTATAGCTTTACGTCTTATTATTTAAAACAACGGCCAGTGGCGCTAATATGCAGAATAATTAAAATACGGGTAAGGCAGTGACGCCAGCATGGTGAACATCTTAATTTGCCGTAGTGAAAGCGATTGAAACAACAATGCTTTTGCAGGTATCCCCTTACCAAGCACTGTCATTACAATATGATCATCAACATAAAATGTTTTCACATTATTTTCCGCTGCCGTTTTCATCGAAAAAGAATTGGTTCCCATTTGGCCGGCTATTTCCACATTATCCTCTCCCCCTGTGTTATTCCATTTCTTTGGCAACGGTGCAATAGTGGAGCTGTCGCTGCCATCCCAGTATCGTTCGTAGTTATTACGTTCATTCGCAGCAGATATATAGCTGATATGAAATGTAGCCAGTGTATCAGTACCAAGAGTAATGACATGTACAAAGCTGGAATCTATGCCCCGTCCGACAAACTCGTATGACCCGCTGCTTACAGAATAGCTTTTGCTGCCATCGATATTGCGGGTTTTTTCTCTTGTTCGTTCCGCCGATTCTCTTTCGGCATAATTGATAATGCAATGATAAACACTGTCACTTTCTTCAAAGGGGAAATCAGCGCTGTATTCAAATATCCTTACTTTATTACCACCTATTCCGGTGAAAAGCGTTATCGCTCCGCCCAGGGTGTTGCCACCCAGGTTACGTTTGACACCTACTCTTTTATAACCGGGGCCCGGTGTCTTAAATGAAAATGAAGGTTGGTTTAAATGAACAATACTTTTGGTATTGCTGTTAAAGGCCAGTTCAGTGATAGGCGTGACCGGTGAAGCGGAGTTTGTAAAGACACATGCAGGTTTTAGCCTGATGATTTTTTGGCCCGGGTCTTCTGGTTGAAAAAGCCATTTTGCAATACTGTCAAAAGCCTGCACAAAGTTTGGCGGATAACCAGCAAGCCTTGAAAGTACAATCTGTCCAGGGACCGCAGGTTGCTCATATAGTTCTACTGTAAGGGTTCTGTCTAAAATCATTGAATCGTTACTACCGTCAATAAGCCTGCATTTGAGCACAAGTGTTGAAACAAGGTTGTCCTCTTTTTCAGAAGAAAAAAATAGACCTTTGCCTCTATCAAAAATTTGCAAAAACAGGTGCCATGTACCGGCTTTTTTTTCTTTAAGCCTAGTTTTGAATTTTGGCATATTAGAAAATATCCCCAGCGGTTTCACTGATAAAGATGCTTCAGGCATTTCAAGGTTCCATCGCTTCTGCAATGCAATAGCGAATGCATTTTTTATAGACCTCTTTACAGAATCTTCCGATGCAAAGATGATTCTTGATTTATTTGAGGAGAGCATCGTTCCCTCAAATTTTTCCCATTCATATTCAAAGCTTTGTACTGAAAGAACAGGTTGCTGGCCATATCCGTACAAAGCAGTGAAAAAGAGGGAGGCTCTCAAAACAAAAATTACAACTTTACACATTCAATAACTGTTTTTTATCAACCTAGTTTTGTTACTGCGGCAATATAATTACCGCAAGGTACTGTGATTTATCATCTACTTCCTCTCTGGGTAAAATGTAAAAGATTCGTTTCTTATTATAATCGTCTCGTTATTGTTATTGGCCAACGTCAATGAGAAAGTTCCTCTTACTGCACATTCATCATATTCAAAAGCTGGCCTGACACCCTGGTCATACCCCGTTTTATGTTTACAGTTAAAAAAGAATAATCAATAGATCCTGAACGGTATAAATATACTTTGGCAGAGTCAGCCGGATCAATTACATCAATATGACATCCTGCCGACAATGTAAAGAAAGCATTATCCTGAACCAGGTAAGCACAGCCTGATGGAGCGATATAAAATAGAATACCCTTTTAAAAATCGAAAAATCCTGGATGGCAATTCCCTTGAACTTGTAGTCATTATCTAGGATAGGGAATCCGTTAACACTGCCGCTAAAAGTCTGGCCATTATATTCAAAACTCATGTTATTTCCAGGTGGTGCATCCTGCTTTTTTCTGCAATTGATTAGTAATGGAAGGAAAATCAATATAATCAACCAGTGTTTCATATTTATATATTTTTTTGGCGGCATGGAATACTCCTTCAAAATTTTAAGCTAAGATTGCTGAGCACTGATTCGCAATAGTGTATTATTTGTTTTAAAAACCTTTCACTTTTTCATTATCCTTCCTG